>JAGQUI010000480.1 GCA_020438595.1 Propionibacteriaceae bacterium
CATGCGCTCCGTGTGGTGTCGATCGCCCGCTGTTCGCGGGCAGCCATGGCCTGCCGGTACAACCGGCCGGCCCGGTAGGAAGAACGTACCAAGGGTCCGCTCAGCACGCCGACGAAGCCGATTTCGCCGGCCTCCGCGGCGAGTTCGTCGAACTCCTCCGGCGTCACCCAGCGGTCGATCGGGTGGTGGTGGACGGACGGCCGCAGGTACTGGGTGATTGTGAGCAGTTCGGTGCCCGCGTCGTACAGGTCGCGCATCGCCCGGCTGACCTCGTCCCGGGTCTCACCCATGCCGAGGATCAGGTTCGACTTCGTGACCAGGCCCTGCTCGCGCGACCAGGTCAGCACCTGCAGCGACTTCTCGTAGCGGAAGCCCGGACGGATCTGCTTGAAGATCCGCGGGACCGTCTCGACGTTGTGGGCGAACACCTCCGGGCGGGTGTCGAACACCTGCTGCAGCAGCTCCCGGCGTCCGGAGAAGTCGGGGGCGAGCATTTCCACGCCCACGCCGGGGTTGCGGTCGTGGATCCGCCGGATCGTCTCGGAGTAGAGCCAGGCGCCCTCGTCGTCCAGGTCGTCGCGGCAGACCCCGGTGACGGTCGCGTAGCGCAGGCCCATCGTGGCCACCGACTCGGCCACCCGGGCCGGCTCCGCGGTGTCGTAGCCGGAGGGTTTGCGCGACTCGATCTGGCAGAAGTCGCAGCGGCGGGTGCAGGAGTCGCCGCCGATCAGGAACGTGGCCTCGCGGTCCTGCCAGCACTCGAAGATGTTCGGGCAGCCCGCCTCCTGGCAGACCGTGTGCAGGCCCTCGTCCTTCACCAGCTGCTGGAGTTCCCGGTAGTCGGGGCCCATCGTGGCCGTCGTCTTGATCCACGCGGGCTTGCGCTCGATCGGGGTCTGCGCGTTGCGCACCTCGAGGCGGAGCAGGCGTCGCGGCTGGGTGTCGGTCACCGGCCAATCCTAACCGCCCGGCGGCGTCGGCCCCAGCCGGGCCGGGTCAGCGCCCTGTTCGTACGGGTTCGCTCAGCGTCCGGCGATGGCGTACATGGGCTGGTCGACGGACCACACGGTGCTCCCGCGCTCCGGCGACCAGGCGAGCAGCAGGCCCCGGTCCCCGTCGCGCCGACCACGATCCCCTCCACGTGGCACCGCCGTCGCGGATCGTCTCGACGAACGCGAGGCCGCCGAAGCCGGAGTCCACGTCCGGCGGGTCGATCGTGTACTCCGAGTCCGGGTCCAGTCCGGAGGCGGACCCGAAGACCAGGCACACATGGTTCAGGCCGGGTGCGGCGTACGTGCGGTAGGCCAGGTCGGTGCAGCCGTCGGCGTCCAGGTCGCGGGCGAGCAGGTGGTCGATCTGCGGGGGAGGGGAGGACGTCCGTGTGGCGGCGAGCCGTAGCGCACCCGGATCACGTCGCCGTCGAAGTCCGCCGCCGCCGAGGCACCAGGCACCAGCCGCGGGCCGGGCCCGGCGCCGGCAGCAGGGGCGGCGGGCAGGGACAGGGCGAGGCACAGGACGGCCAGTGCGATCAGGATTCGCGCGGCATGGCGGTTCCTCGGGTGGCGATGCACTGAAGGTGACGCCCGGGCGGGCCGCCGGGAACGAATGGAGAAGTGTCGGTACGCCTCGGGTGGCTCAGCCGGTGAGACCGTAGCTGATGGCCGGGAGCACCGGCCGGTGCAGGTCGCCCGACATCTCGAACGGTTCGAACGCGAGCAGTTCGGCCAGGTGCGGTTCGAGGGTCTGGCCCACCTCAACCAGGGACGGCGCCGGTGCGTCCAGCTCCTCGGCCAGGGAGGTGACGCCGGCGTCGGAGATGCCGCAGGGCACGATCCTGCCGAAGTCGCCCAGGTCGCTGGTCACGTTCAGCGCGAAGCCGTGCATGCTGGTCTGCCGGGAGACCCGGATGCCGATCGCTGCGATCTTGCGCTCGGGGCGATGGCCGTCCGCGGCGAGCCAGACGCCGGTGCGGCCGGGAACCCGTCCCGTGGCCACGCCGTAGCCGGCCAGCAGCCGGATCAGGGCCTCCTCGACCCGGCGGACGTAGTCGACCACGCCCACGCCCCGGGGCAGGAACACGATCGGGTACCCGACCAACTGGCCGGGGCCGTGGTAGGTGATCTTCCCGCCCCGGTCGACGTCCACCACCGGGGTGCCGTCGAGCGGGCGCTCGTGCGGCTCGGTGCGGCGTCCGGCGGTGTACACCGGCGGGTGCTCGACGTACAGGACGGTCGGCCCCTGCTCGCCGGCCGCCACCCGGGCGTGTACCTCACGCTGCAGCGCCCAGGCCTCGTGGTAGTCGGTGAGCGTCCCCTCGGCGAGGCCGAGGTACTCGAAGGTGACCGGACGAGGGTCGGCGACCTGCTCGCGGGACGTCACAGCTCGAAATCGCCCTCCTCCAGGCGGGCCTTG
>JAGQUI010000481.1 GCA_020438595.1 Propionibacteriaceae bacterium
GGGCGTGAGCGCGACGCTGACCGGGTTGCCGGCCTCGTCCATCAGCTGGGTGAGGCCGGTGGTGTCGAGGGCGTACACGTTCTCCGGCTTCCCGGTCTCCTGCCGGGGCGGCCCGCTCCACACGTTCAGCAGCAGTTCGGGGTTCAGCGCGTCCGGGAACGCCGACACCATCCCGGACGCACCGCCCGAGACAGAAGTAGGCAGGAATACTCCCTGGAAGGCCAGTCGTTCGGGCCGGGCGTCGGGCACCTTGACCACTCCGTCGGAGCGGAAGTTCGCGTCCTGGGGCAGGAACACGACGGGCCCGGAGAACGCGACGTCGCCGTTGCCGTCCTTCACCGTCACCACCGGCGCGTAGCCGTGGCCGAGCAGGCTCACCTGCTCGCCGCCGAGCTGCAGCGGCGCGTTCACCTGCAGGCTCTCGGTGGTGTCGTCCTGCCCGGGCCGGCTCACCGTGACGTGGGCGTTGAACTCCCGCGCCGCGCCGGTCTGCACCGGGCCGGTCTCGAAGCGGACGTCGAAGGCGTCGAGCGTGACCGTGAACGGGGTCAGCTGGGACGCCCGGAACGCAGCCCCCGAGCCGAAGTCGTCGTACTGGGTGAGCGTGTTCGAGAACGCCTGGCCCTCCACGACGATCGCGGTGCCGCGGAACTGGAACAGCGAACCCCACGCGAGCCCGACCAGCATCGCGACCAGGCAGATGTGGAAGACGAGGTTGCCGGTCTCGCGCAGGTAGCCGCGCTCGGCCGAGACGCTGTCGGCCTCCCGGCGCACCCGGTACTTCCGGGCCCGCAGGTGGGCCTCGGCCGCGTCCAGCACCGTCGCGGCGTCCGACTCGAGCACGGCGGACGTGTGGCCGGGCAGCCGGGTCAGCCGTCCCGGCGCCGGCGCCGGCTGCGCCCGCACCTCGCGCAGGTAGGTGGCCGTGCGCGGCAGGATGCAGCCGATCAGGCTGATGAACAGGAGCAGGTAGATGGCGGCGAACCACGCCGAGCCGAACACGTCGAAGAAGCCGAGCCGGTCGAGCCACGGGCCGATCTGCGGGTTCGTCTTCAGGTAGTCGGACACGCCCACCGGGTTGGTCGGACGCTGCGGCAGCAGCGAGCCCGGCACGGCGGCGATGCCGAGCACCAGCAGCAGGATCAGCGCGGTGCGCATCGAGGTGAGCGTGGCCCACGCGAAGCGCAGCCAGCTGACCACCGCCTTCATCAGATCACCGCCGTGAAGCCGGCCGCCCATTGCTGCAGCCCGGACATCAGCACGTCCCACCAGCCGGTGACGAGCAGCAGGCCGACCAGCATCATCGTCACGCCGCCGAACACCTGGATGCCGCGGTGGTGGCGCTTCACCCAGTCGAGGGTGCCGGAGAACCGGTCGAAGGCGAGCCCGGCCACCACGAACGGCAGGCCGAGGCCGAGCGCGTAGGCGAACGCCAGCACGCCGCCGCGCAGCGCCGTCCCCTCGTTGAGGGCCAGCGAGAGCACCACGGACAGCGCCGGGCCGATGCACGGCGTCCAGCCGAGCGCGAACACGATCCCGAGCAGCGGGGACGCGGCCACGCCGAGCCGCGGCGCCACGCTCGGCCGCCAGGTGGCCTGGAACGGCAGCCAGCCGGTGAAGACCAGCCCGAGGGCGATCGCGATCACCCCGGCCGCGATCGAGAGCGGACGTTGCCAGGTCACCAGCGCGGCGCCGACGGTGCCGGCCAGCGCCCCGGTGGCGACGAAGACCAGCGCGAGCCCGGCCACGAAGCCGAGCGTGCCTGCGAGCACCCGGCGCCGGTGCCGGCCCACATCGCCGGAGGTGATCTCGGACGCGCCGAGGCCGGTGGCGTAGGAGAGGTAGCCGGGCAGCAGCGGCAGCACGCACGGGGAGAAGAACGACACCAGCCCGGCGAGCAGCGCGACCGGCAGTCCGAGCAGCACCGAGCCGCCGACCGCCTGCTGGATCCAGTCGTTCACTTGCCGGCCGCCAGGTCGTCGATCAGGCCGACCAGGGTGGCCTCGGTGGTCTCGCCGATCACGCGGGCGGCGATGCGTCCCTGCGGGTCGACGAGCAGGGTGGACGGGATCGCGCTGGCGGGCAGTTGGCCGGAGAACTTCAGCAGCAGGGCGCCGTCCGGGTCGTAGAGGTTCACGTAGGGCACGTCGAAGGCACGCACGAAGGCTTGGGGTGCCGCCGTGTCGAGGTCGCGGGTGTTCAGCCCGACGAAGACCGCCTTGTCAGAGGTGCGCTTGCTGGCCGCGACCAGGGCGGGCGCCTCGGCCCGGCAGGGCGCGCACCAGGAGCCCCACACGTTGTAGACGACGACCTTGCCCGCCGTGTCGGCGCTGCTCCAGGGCGTGCCGTCGAGGGTGGTGCCGTCGATCGCCGGGGCGGCCGGACGCTGGTCGACCGGCAGGACGGTCAGC
>JAGQUI010000482.1 GCA_020438595.1 Propionibacteriaceae bacterium
CCGCTGATCAGCTTCTGGAAGACGAACAGCGAGATGTTGGCCAAGGTGATGCCGAAGCCGGTGAAGAAGGACTGCGCGAGGAAGCCCTTGGCGAGCTGGCTCGGCGGGAGCTTGTCGGCGATGAAGGCACGGTAGGGCTCCATCGCGGTGTTGTTGCTCGCGTCGAGCAGCCACAGCAGGAGGACGGCCATCCAGACGGCCGCGACGAACGGGAAGAGGAACAGGCAGATCGAGCACCCGAGGGCGCCGATGAGGAAGAACGGCTTGCGCCGGCCCCACCGCGGGCTCCACGTCTGGTCCGAGAGGGCCCCGATCATCGGCTGGATGAGCAGCCCCGTGATGGGGCCCGCGAGGTTGAGCAGGGGGAGGGCGTGACCCGAGGCCCCGAGCATGAGGAAGATCGGGTTCACCGCGGTCTGCTGCATGCCGAAGCTGTACTGGATGCCGAAGAACCCGAAGTTCATGAGGAGGATCTGCGGCATGGTCATCAGCGGCTTCTGCCGCACGACCGTGGTGTGCGTGATCTCGCCCTGCGTCGCCGAACTCATGCCTGCCCACCTCCCGAGGTGCCGTGCGCGGCATACTCGCCCGTGCCGGCGAGGAAGTTGGCGAGCCGGGTCAGCTCCTTCTCCCAGCCCTCGCCGTGCCAGCCGGCGACATCGGGGTCGTAGGGGCCCTGGATGATGCGCAGGAGCGTGCCCTGCCCGTCGCGGCCGTACTTGGTGAACTCCACGCGCAGCTCGAGCGGCACATTGGGGTCGATGCCGGGGTCGCCGGTGATGCGCTCGCGGGAGACGAAGACGTCGGGCTCGAAGTACTCGGTGTAGACACCGTCCGTCGTCACCCGCGTCTGCGGGTCGTTGTCGCGGACCTTGACGTGCCGGTGCCGCCCGCCGAGCGTGAGGTCACCGGCGAGACTCTCGCTCTCGACGTGCCAGCCCGGGCTGCCTCGCCAGCGACTGAGTTCCTCCGGCACCGTCCACGCCCGGAACACGCGGTCGCGCGGGACGTCGAACTGTCGCTCGACGACAACCATGACGTTGGCGGTCATCCTGTGCCTCCCGGCGGGGCAGGGTTCCGTGTCGATCCCCGGTGATCGGCCCCCTCGCCGCCCCACCCCGCACTCTGCTCCTCAGCGTGCGGGGTGTCCACCGCTGGGGGCGGATTCGTGTCCCAAGGTGCACATGTTGACCAGGTCACCGCTCGCCGGCGGCGCGACGTCACCCTCGGCCGGGGGTGCGATCCCCTTCTCCACCCGCTCGGTCAGCGCGGTGAATCCCGTGCGCGCACAGGGCAGCATCGGGCGCAGCCGGTCGGGGAAGATCGCCGCGAAGCCGTCCGTGTGCGTCCCACCCGCCAGCCGGTATGCCGCGTGCCCACCTGCGCGCCCGGCGTCGGCGACGAGCGCGGCCCAGGACGAACTGGCTGTCGTGGTTCCAACCGTTGTTCTTGTTGTTCGTGCTGGTGTCGGGTAAGTAGCCGTCGACCTGGATGCCGGGGACGCCGCTCCGTGTTGGTCGTGCCGGGGGGCGTTGAGGCCGGTCCAGTCGGCGCGGTTGGTGTGGCCGCTGACGAGCGTGCCGGCCGCATGGACCCATTGAGTCGGTCGCGGAGTGCGCGGACTGTGTGTCCCGGCCACAGAGTTCCGGTTCCAGGGTGCTGTACCCCGGGAGAGGATCCAGAGGAAGAAGGCCTCCTGATAATCTTCCTCTGTGGCGCTCAACATCAAGGACCCCCGGACGGATGCCCTCGTGCGCGAGCTGGCAGCCGCGACCGGTGAGTCGATCACGGACGCCACCCGTCAGGCGGTCATCGAGCGCTTGGCGCGCGTTCGTCGGCGACCGAGGCCGTCCTCGGCCCTGACGGAGATCATCAGCAGGGGCCGGGCCCGTCCCACCCGCGGGCACCTGACCGAGGACGAGATCCTGGGCTACGGCCCGGACGGTCTGCCGACGTGATCGTCGTCGACACCTCGGCCCTCGTGGCGATCGTCCTGGGTGAGCCGGAGGCCGAGCGGCTGTTGGACGTGCTGGTCCGCGAGCAGGCAGTGCTGTCGGTGGCTTCGCTCTTCGAGGCGACGCTCGTCGTCGAGGCCCGACAGGGCCCGGACGCGACCCGTGACCTCGACCTGCTCGTCGACGGTGCCGTCGACCAGGTCCTCGACGTCGACATCGACCACCACCGTGTGGCCCTGTCGGCATGGCGCCGCTTCGGCAAGGGACGGCATCCCGCGGGCCTGAACTTCGGTGACTGCCTGGCGTATGCGGCCGCGCGCACGGCCGGCGCGCCCCTCCTGTTCAAGGGCGCGGACTTTCCACAGACGGACATCCCTGCCGTGGCCTACTGATCGTCGGGCGTGACCGGGCCGTCGGCGCCGCCACGTATCGTGGAGCGCGAGATGAGCACCCTG
>JAGQUI010000483.1 GCA_020438595.1 Propionibacteriaceae bacterium
CCCGGCTTGAGGCCACCGCGCGGCGGCGGGAGACTGGGTGGATGGGTACGGCTGTGGTGCGAACGTTGGTGGCCGGAGCCGCGGTGGCGGGGGTCGGCGCGGCGGTGGTCCGGTATCGCCAGGACCTGGCTGCGGCGCAGGCCCGGCTCGACGCGGTGGACCGCCAGGTGATCGCCTCCCGGTTCGGTCCGGTGGAGTACGCCGAACGCGGCACCGGCGAGCCGGTGCTGGTCAGCCACGGCATCTTCCACGGGTCCGACGGCGGGCTGCTGTCGGTGCGGGACATGCTGGTGGACCGGCGGGTCGTCGTGCCGTCCCGGTTCGGGTACCTCGGGTCGGCCATGCCGACCGACGCGTCGGCTGCGGACCAGGCGGAGGCGTTCGTCGCCGTGCTGGATCGGCTGGGGTTGTCCGCGGTGGACGTGGTGGGCATCTCGGCCGGCACCGGTGCAGCCGTCCAGCTCGCGCTGCGGTATCCCGATCGGGTGCGGCACCTGGTGGTCAGTTCGGGGAACTTCCCGGGCAGCGGCACGGCGCAGGCGCCGCCGGAGTGGGCGCGGGTGTTCTACTCCGACCCGGCGATGTGGCTGCTGAAGGTGTGTGCCCGGCCGATGTTCGCCGGTCTGATGGGGGTGCCGGACGGCTTCCCGCGCGGCCCCGAGGACGCCGGTGTGATGGCGGAGATGCTGGAGAGCGTCTTCCCGATCGGGCCGCGCGCGAGGGGAGCGGTGTTCGACGCCTATGTCACCAACCCCGAGATCAACAGCTACCCGCTGCAGGAACTGCGCGTCCCGACATTGATCGTGCACGCCGTCGACGACCCGCTGGCGTCCTACGCCGCCGCGGCCGCGGGCGCCGCGCGCATTCCCGGGGCCCGGCTGGTCAGCCTCGAGTCCGGCGGTCACCTCCAACTCGGACAGGCAGACCGCGTGCGCACCGAGGTCTCCGCCTTCCTCGACAGCTGACGTGGACCGGGTCACGGGCCGGCGGGGAGCGTCCGATTCGGCGCCGACCCGAGCCTCGAACGAGTCCGCGCCGTCGGGACCAAGCCCATCGCTCAGACCTTCGCGTGGCGGGCCCGGGCGAAGGAGTAGATGCCGTACGCGGCGAAGCCGATCGAGATCAGCGCCACCAGTACCTGCCCGAACGGGAGGGCGACGAGGTCCCTCAGCGCGCCGTCCAGACCCCGTGACCGGGACGGGTCGTGCAGCGCGGCGGCGGCGACCAGTCCGCCGCCCGCGGCCATCAGCGCCACGCCCTTGGCGACGTAGCCGATCCTCCCGACGGTGATCAGGAGGCGGCCCGGACTGGTCTCAAGGTCGTCGCGGAACCCCTCCGTCCAGCCCTTGTGGATGTGGAACGCGCCCACGCCGATGACGGCCAGGCCGCAGGCCCCGACCAGCGCCTGGCCGAACGGGAGACTCATCACCGTGGCCGTGGCATCCTTCGCCTGGGCCGGGCCGGACGTGCCCCCGCCGAGCAGGATCGTCACCGCTCCCCAGGCGAGCACCAGGTACACCAGCGTCTTCCCGACGGCCTTCACCCGGTCCGCGGCCTTGTGGCTGCGAATGCCCTCGCTCACCTGCCAGACGGCCAGCAGGACGAAGCCCGCGACGATCGCGACCAGCACCAGTCCGCCCACCGGGGTGTCGGAGACCAGCCGCATCGCGCCCTTCGGATCCGCCTCCGCCCCCTTGTCGCCGAAGGCGACCTGCAGCCCGAGCGCGGCAACGAGCAGGTGCAGCACGCCGTTGACGAGGTAGCCGGCCCGGGCTCCGGCCTCGACCACCGGGTGGTTCGCGACCGCATTCGCCGCACTGGTCCCGCTCACTGGACTCGTCACCCCGCCTCCCTCTCTCCGATGCTGCAGGAGTACCCGGAGGAGCCCGATCCCATTCCCGCGCGCGGAGCACCGCGGTGGCTATCGTGAGCGGGTGGCAGCGACCGAGCCGGAGGACGGACCCGGGGAGCAGATCGATCCGCGCGGCCTGCGCCGCACCGTCCTGATCGTTGCCGGGCTCAACCTCGCGTACTTCTTCGTCGAGTTCGCTGTCGCGCTGGCTGCGGGCTCGGTCGCGTTGCTCGCCGACAGCGTCGACTTCCTCGAGGACACCGCGGTCAACGTGCTGATCTTCCTTGCGCTCGGCTGGCCGCTGGTGCACCGGTCGGTGATGGGCAAGGTGATGAGCGTGCTCATTCTCGGCCCCGCGCTGCTGGCGGGCTGGGAGGCGTTCGAGAAGTTCCGCGACCCGACCCCGCCCGCGGTGCTGCCGGTGGTGCTCGCCTCGCTCGGCGCGATCGTCGTCAACGGGACGGCCGCCTGGCTGCTCGCAAGGGTCCGCCACCACGGCGGTTCACTGAGCCGGGCCGCGTTCCTCTCGGCCCGCAACGACGTGCTGGTCAACGTCGC
>JAGQUI010000484.1 GCA_020438595.1 Propionibacteriaceae bacterium
ACTACGGGACGGAAAGCTGCCGCGTCGCGATCTTCGACCTGGTGGGCACCCCGATCGGCTTCGCCGCCACGCCGTACAGGACCACCCACCCGCGTCCGGGCTGGGCCGAGCAGAGCCCGGACGACTGGTATCTCGCCCTGCAGAGCTCCACGCGCAAGGTGCTCGCCGAGACCGGCGTGGACCCCGCCGAGATCAAGGGCATCTCCTACGACGCCACCACGATGACCGTGGTCGCGATGGACTCCACGGGCAAGGAGCTGCGTCCGGCGATCATGTGGATGGACGTCCGGGCCACCGAGCAGGCCGCCCGCGCCCTGACCACCGACCACTGGGCCCGCCTCTACAACGGCGGCGGCACCATGCCGGCGACCGCCGAGTGGTACCCCTTCAAGGCCGCCTGGCTGAAGGAGAACGAGCCGCAGACCTACGCCGCAGCCCACCGCCTCGTGGACGCGCCCGAGTGGGTCAACTTCAAGCTCACCGGCGAGTGGACGGTGAACATCAACTCCGCGGCCCAGCGCATGTACTACAACCGCGACCGCGGTGGCTGGCCGGTCGAGTTCTACGAGCACATCGGCTGCGGCGACGTCTTCGACAAGCTGCCCGATCGGGTCGTCGACCTCGGCGTCCAGGTCGGCACGCTGACCAGGGCCGCCGCCGAGGACCTCGGCCTGTGGGCGGGCATCCCGGTCGCCCAGGGCCCGGCGGACGCGTGGGCCGGCCAGATCGGCCTCGGCGTCGTCCGGCCCGGCAAGATGGCCCTGATCACCGGCTCCTCGCACGTGCTCAGCGGCCAGTCCGACAAGGCCGTGCACGGTCCCGGCTTCTTCGGCAGCTACACCGACGGCGTGATGCCCGGCCAGTACACCGTCGAGGGCGGCCAGGTCTCCACCGGCTCGGTGATGAAGTGGTTCAAGGACAACTTCGCCCGCGACCTCGTCTCCGCGGCCGACCGCACCGGCGCCAACGTCTACGAGGTGCTCAACGCGGAGTCGGCGGACATCCCGATCGGCTCCGACGGCCTGATCGTCAACGAGTACTTCCAGGGCAACCGCACCCCCTACACCGACTCCAAGGCACGCGGCATCATCTGGGGCCTGTCCCTGGCGCACGGCCCGGCGCACGTCTACCACGCCATCCAGGAGGGCATCTGCTTCGGCTCGGCCCACATCCTGCGCGAGGTCGCGAAGGCCGGCTTCGAGGTGAAGGAACTGGTCGCGGCCGGCGGCATGACCAAGAGCCGCTCGCTGATGCAGATGCACGCCGACGTGACCGGGGTGCCGATCACGATGACGAAGGTCCAGGACGCGGTGGCGCTCGGCTCGTCGATGTGCGCGGCGGTCGGCTCGGGGTTCTACTCCAACCTGGCGGAGGCCGCGGACGGCATGGTGCACGAGGTCGAGACCCTGCAACCCGACGCGGCGCGGCACGAGGAGTACCAGTTCTACCTGGACGAGTACTGCGCGGGCTACCCGGCCCTGCGGGAGGAGATCCACAAGCTGGTCGAGCACGAGGCGGCGAAGGGCAAGTGAGCGAACTGATCCAGGCGGCCCTGCAGGCGTCCACCGCGACGAAGGACGTGCTGATCGGGCGCGGCGTGCTCGGCCGGGTCCCGGCCGCGTTCACCCGGGCTTTCGGCGACCGGGCCGCGGTCGTGGTGGGCGACGAGCGCACCATGGCCGTCGCGGGACGGGCCGTCCATGACGCCCTCGTCGAGGCCGGGGTGCGGGTGCTCGACCCGTACGTCTTCCCCGGCGACCCCGAGCTGTACGCGAAGTACGAGAACGCCGAGGTGCTGCGGGACGCGCTCGCCGGGCTCGACGCCGTGGTGGTCGCGGTGGGCGCCGGCACGCTGAACGACCTGGCCAAGCGCGCCTGCGGCGAGCTGGGCCGGCCGTACGCGGTGGTCGGTACCGCCGCCTCGATGGACGGCTACACCGCCTTCGGCGCGTCCATCGCCGTCGACGGCTACAAGCAGACCCTCGACTGCCCGGCCCCGACGCTCGCCGTCGCGGACCTGGACGTGATGGCCGCCGCGCCGCAGGTGATGACCGCCTCCGGCTACGGCGACCTGCTCGGCAAGCTGCCCGCCGGCGCCGACTGGCTGGTGGCCGACGCCGTCGGCGCGGAGGCCGTCGACCCCGGCGTGTGGGACCTCGTCCAGGGGCCGTTGCGACACGCGCTGTCGCGCCCGGAGGCCCTCGCCGCCGGCGACGTGGACGCGGTCGGCGAACTCGCCGAGGGCCTGGTCATGTCCGGGCTGTCCATGCAGGCCTACCACGGCTCGCGCCCGGCGTCCGGCTCGGAGCACCTGTTCTCCCACCTGTGGGAGATGGAGGGCCACGGCGTCGACGTCACTCCGCGCCGGCTCTCACACGGCTTCAAGGTGGCCGTCGGCAGCGTCGC
>JAGQUI010000485.1 GCA_020438595.1 Propionibacteriaceae bacterium
TGTGCAGGACGCCCGCCCCGCCGTCGACGGCCTTCGTGGCTTCCAGGATCGGATCCGGGGTGGGCGAGGTGAACACGGCGCCGGGGACGGCGGCGTCCAGCATGCCCTTGCCGACGTAGCCCGCGTGCAGCGGCTCGTGGCCGGAGCCGCCTCCGGAGACCAGACCCACCTTGCCCTGAACCGGAGCGTCCGCCCGAACCACATAGTCGGGATCGAAATGAACGGTGACCAGATCGGCGTGTGCCGCCTGGAAGCCGGCCAGGGTCTCGGCCACGACGTTGGCCGGATCGTTGATCAGTTTCTTCACAGGGCTCTCCTTTGAGGCGCGTTGTGGGTGGGCACTGCCAACTCTGCCGCGTCCGTGGGCGTCGGGAAAGGGGCGCCGCCACGCACTTTCGTGCACCCGCCCGTCCCCGGCCTGAACGAGTGTGAGTGGATTCGGGGCGATCACCCGTTGTCATCGCACTGATCGGGGCCCGTCCACCTCGAAGGTGAACATGTCGCCGAGCGTCCACCGGGACGACGGAACCGGTGAACCCCGTGGGATTCACCGGTTCCCGATGCCACGCGGACATCAACTGGCGGTGGCGGAGGGATTTGAACCCTCGGAGGGTTGCCCCTCACGCGCTTTCGAGGCGCGCTCTTTAGGCCGCTCAGACACGCCACCGCGGAGGAGTGTACCGAGCCGGGGAGGCGGCGGGCCAATCGCCGCGTTGTCGCGATTCGGCCGCTGCCCGCGTCCCACCCGGCTCTGCCGTCACGCCCCGCGGCTCGGGTGGCCGAATCGTGACAGGGGTCCTCAGCGGGGCACGGCGCCACTGGGTCGCGGGGCCTGTCGCGATTCGGCCGCGCAGCGGCCCCGCTGTGACAGCCGGGGCGCATGGGTCGGCTCGGGTGGCCGAATCGCGACAGGGTGCTCAGCGCTGGGAGGCGAAGAACTCCCGCAGCACCGCGCCGCACTCCTCGGCGGCGACGCCACCGACCACCTCGGGACGGTGGTTCAGCCGCGGGTCGCGCACCACGTCCCACAGGGACGCCACGGCGCCCGCCTTCGGGTCGTAGGCGCCGAACACCAGCCGGCGCACCCGCGCCAGCACCAGCGCGCCCGCGCACATCGTGCACGGTTCCAGGGTGACCACGAGCGTGCAGTCCTCCAGCCGCCACGACCCCAGCCGGTCGGCCGCCCGGCGCAACGCGAGCACCTCGGCGTGCGCGGTGGGGTCGCCGGTCAGCTCGCGCTCGTTGTGGGCGCGGGTGAGTTCGGTCCCGGACGGATCCAGCACCACCGCACCGATCGGCACGTCACCGTGGGCGGGCGCGAGCGCGGCCTCGGCCAGCGCCGCGGCCATGGCGTGCTGCCAGCGGTTCACTCGAAGGACGCGAGCGCCTTGGCGAACTGCGCCTTGAACCCCAGCTTGGTCGCGATCAGCTCCAGCAGGTTCGTGGAGTCCTCCTCCTCGTCCTCCGCCATCGCCTCCAGCTCGAAGTCGGGCAGGCCCGCATCGGACAGGATGTCCGCGTCGCCGATCGGGAAGGGCTCGTCGCTGTCGTCGTCGGGCAGTTCGGCCTCGAGGAAGTCGAGCACGTCGCGGGCGATCGGCCAGTCGTCGGAGGCCAGCGCGTCGGAGCAGAACACCTGCACCCGCTTGCCCCGCACCCGCACCAGCACGAACACCTCGTTCGCCACCGACACCATGCCGACCGCGCCGGCATCTCCGGGGATCCGGCGCAGCTGCTCGATCAGCCCGTCGAGATCGTTCGCCAGGTCGAGCTCCAGGGGCGTGGCGACCGGTTGCCCGTCCTCGCGGTAGCAGGCGATGACCAGGTCGATGTCGTCCTCGGTGGCGTCCTCGGGGTACTCCTCGTCCTCATCGTCGTCGTCATCGTCGTCGTCGAGGTCGTCGTCCGCGTCGAGTTCCTCACCGGTGACCAGGTTGTCCAGGTCGTCCAGGCCGGGGCGGTCGTCGCCACGGTTCGGCATCTCGAACTCCTGCTCGTCCGCCGTGCTCATCGCCGCCTCCTCCGCCAGACCACCTCCCCATCGTGGCAGATGGACGGGGTTGAGCACAGTCCGGGCAGGTCATTCGGGCGACACGTGGTGTGGGAACCTATCCGTCGTGGAACTTCACGTCATCGAGCATCCCCTGGTCGCCCAC
The DNA here is from genome assembly GCA_020438595.1 of Propionibacteriaceae bacterium. The sequence goes on from JAGQUI010000485.1 coordinate 2,157, forward strand.
AAGGTGAGCCTGCTGCGGGATGAGAACACCGCCAGCGCCACCTTCCGCCAGCTCGTCGAGGAACTGGTCACCCTGCTTGCCTACGAGGCCACCCGGGAGGTGCGGGTCGAGCCGGTCGAGGTGAAGACCCCGATCACCACGACCACCGGCGTCGAGCTGACCCGTCCGCGTCCGCTGGTGGTGCCCATCCTGCGCGCCGGGCTGGGCATGCTCGAGGGGATGATGCGCCTGATGCCGACCGCGGA
>JAGQUI010000486.1 GCA_020438595.1 Propionibacteriaceae bacterium
GTCCCCCTTCTGGCTCCGGCCGGTCAGGGCGTGCGCAGTACCAGCACGGGATCGCGCAGCGCGGCAGCGGCGGCGGAGGGCAGTTGCGCCGCACAGCTGCCGAGCACCATGGCCGCGAGGACCCAGACCGGCACCGCGACGGGCACCAGGTAGCCGAAGGCGGCCACGTCGACCATGATCCCGAGCACCGAGCCGCCGAACGCCGCCGGCACGACCACCGCCATGCCCTGGGCCAGCACCAGGGCCATCACCGAGCCACGCGAGCAGCCGAGCGCGCGCCGCCGGCCGAACTCGGTGTGCCGGGACCGCACCAGGAGCATCGACAGCAGGGCGACGACCAGGAGGCTGACCGCCAGGGCCGCCACGATCGTCTCCGCCGTCCGGTCGCTGACCTGCCGGGTGACCTCACGGCCGAGGTCGCCCAGGGCGGCCGCCACGTCGACCCGGAGATCCAGGTCCCCGAGCGTGGCCACGATGTCGGGTACCGCGGTGCGGACGCGGGAGCTGTCGTCCACCAACACCGAGATGCTGTGCGCCTGCGCGTCGGCCACCGGCGCGACCAGCACGGAACTCGGCGCACCGTCGTAGTCGGCGCGGTAGACGCCGACGACCGCCCAGCTCCGCAGCGCGTCCGACTGCACCGCTCCGCCGGAGGTGTCCAGGCCGAGTGCGGCGAGGCTGGCACTGTCGACGAGGGCTTCGCCCGGGGAACGCGGGTAGCGACCCGAGACGAGGGTGATCGGCAGCTGCTTCCAGGTCGGGCTGATCATCCTCGCCGACACCCTGCCCCGATCCGGCAGGGCCGGATTCGCCACGTCGAAGGACTCACTGGTCGCCCATACCGTGACCAGGTCGGACAGGCTGCGGAGGTGTTCGGGCTGGGCCCAGTCGAGCGATCCCGCGCGGGTGGTGTCGGTGAGCACGATCGTGCGGAGCTCGGGACGGTTGAAGCTGTCCACCACGCCCTGGTTCTGGTGGTGGGCCTGCCCGACGAGGACGATGGTCGCGGCCATCACCAGCGCGACCACGCCCCCGGTGATCAGCGAGTGGGCCCGGTGCGCCCGGACCGTCGCCCACGACTCCCGCGCCAGGACGACGATGTTCATCACAACTCCACCCGGGCGGAGCACCGGCTCACGATCCGGTCGTCATGGGTGGCGACCAGGACGGTGCAGCCGGTTGCGGCCGCGCCGGCGAGCGCCGAGGCGACGGCTTCGGTGGAGTCGTTGTCGAGGTTGCCGGTCGGTTCGTCGGCGAAGATCACCCGCGGACTGAGCACGAGCGCGCGGCAGACCCCGATCCGTTGCGCCTGGCCACCGGAGATCTGGCCCGGCAACGCGGCGGGATCGAGGTCGACGCCGAGTTCGGCCATCAGGCTGCGCGCGCGCGGGACAAGCGCCCGCCGGGAGAACCCGGTGTACAGGCACGGCTCCAGGACGGCCTCGAGGATGCTGCGCCGGGCGTCCAGCACCACGTCCTGGAAGATGAACCCGAAGTTGTGGGCCCGGTAGGACGAGCGGGTCACATCCGTGCCGGCGTGCAGGTCGTGCTCGCCGTGCCGCACCTCGCCGCGCCAGGGCGTGAGCAGGCCTGCGAGAAGGTAGAGCAGGGTGCTCTTGCCCCGGCCGGATCGGCCGGTGAGCGCGGTGAGCGAACCGGCGGGCACGTCGATGTCGAGTCCGTCGAGCACCGGCCGGCCGCGCCGGTAGCCGTAGCTGATCGACCGCGCCGTCAGGCTCGCCCCGCTAGCCATCGGTCGGGAGGAGGACGCTGGTGCCGGCCGGCAGACCGTCCACGAGGACCATGCCGCCCGCGGTCTGAACCTGGATGATCGTGATCCGCCTGCCGTCGGCAGCGGTCACGTAGGGGACGCCGTCGGCGCTGGTCTGGATCGCCTTCGCCGGAACGCCGACGCCCGACCGGTTCGGGATCACCTCGACGCTCACGTCGAGGGCGCGGGACGACGCGCCGTCGAGCAGCGCGACGCACGGTGCCGCCCGCGCGCAGAGCCCCGCGCCACCGTCGGGGGAGAGGAGCGGCAGCAGCATCGCGTCCGTGCCGTCGCTGACCGGGGTCGGCGCACCACTGACCCCGCTCACCGAGTCCAGGCCGACCGGGCTGCCCGGAGGGACGAGCGCCGCCTGGTCGCGGGTCAGCTTCACCTCGACGCGCACCCGCCCCGAGGCGACGTCGAACGGCCGGTCGGTGGCTGCGACCTCCGCGCCCACATCGGTCCGGCCGGGCACGGTGAGCCGGATCGGCAGGCGGGGGAACCACATGATCTCGCCGAGTTCCACGGTGGCTCCGGTCGTCCCGTTGCGCCGGTGCCAGGCCTCGACGGCCTTCGCCGTGGCGGCGTCGAAGGCCGTCGAGGTGCCACAGGCGGCCAGCGTCCGCTGC
>JAGQUI010000487.1 GCA_020438595.1 Propionibacteriaceae bacterium
GGCGAGGTAGGCGAAGTAGGTCCACTGCACGGCCTCGACGTAGGTGCCGGCCGGACGGGACAGGTCGAAGCCGTACTCCTCGCCGAGGTTCCGCAGCTTCTTCAGCGCCTTGACCTGCTCGGCGTGCTCCTCGCGGTAGCGGGCCCAGTTCTCACTGAACGGCTGGTCGACGATCGAGTCCATGTCGGCCTGCTTGGCCGCGATCAGCCGGTCGGTGCCGTACAGCGCGACCCGGCGGTAGTCGCCGATGATCCGGCCGCGGCCGTAGGCGTCCGGCAGTCCGGTGAGCAGGTGCGCGGAGCGGGCGGCCCGGATCCGCGGGGTGTAGATGTCGAAGACCGCCTCGTTGTGGGTCTTGCGGTACCGGGTGAAGATCTCCTTGATCCTCTGGTCGGGCTCGAGGCCGGCCTCCCGGATCGCGGTCTCGACCATCCGCCAGCCGCCGGCCGGCATCATCGGCCGCTTCAGCGGGGTGTCGGTCTGCAGGCCCACCACCACGTTGTCGTCGTCGCAGATGTAGCCGGGCGCGAAGGCGTCCACGTCGGCGGGGATGTGGGTCTCGACGTCGTAGACCCGACGGGCCCGCTCGACGGAGTGGGAGTCGCTGTGCTGGGTCTCGCAGACGGTAAGGATCTAGGGGGTCGGGCCGGCGAGGAAGGACGCGTCGCCGGTGTAGGGCGTGAAGTTCGCCAGGATGAAGTCACGGACGTCGATGGCCTCGGTCCAGCGCCCGGGGGTGAACCCCTCCCAGGCGTCGTCGCGGTAGAGCGGGGTGCGGTCGGTGACCTCGGCGGTCATCTCTCTCCTGTCTGCGGGCAGCGCGGTTCGCACGCTGCGTCGTTGCGGGGAAATCTGGTTGCCGCTGCCCGGACGGGGTGCGTCGGGCGCGACGGGCAGGTGTTGCTGCCGGGCAGCATTCTACAGGAAATTGCGTAATGGTCTGACCAATTCACCGGGCGCTGAGGAAACCGGCGGAAAGGCCGTCCGCCCTAGTTCTGACGATTTACCCCGACCGCGGCGATCCGGTGTGCGCCGGGGTCGAGTGGGTGGGTTCTCGGCGAGGCCGGACGGCAGGACCGGCGGTGGCTACTTCACCTGGCTCGCGCGCACGGTCCACGTGTTGCAGGCGCCGATCTTCGATCCGGTCAGCCCGCGGCGCCCCCAGTACCGCTCCGCCGTGACGGAGCCGTGGCCCTTCGCGTCGGTGGTGTAGCTGAACTGGTACTCCGCGTCCGCCCGGTCGCTGGCGCTGAAGCCGATGTCGGAGTGGGTGAGCTGGTAGTGGGCCATGCAGTGGGCCTGCAGCTCGATCCGGCGGGTGGTGACGGCGGACTTCTCGTCCAGTGCCCAGTCGGAGTCGAAGATGTCGGCCAGTTCCTGCACATGGTGGGCGTACTCGTGCATCACGAACTGCGCGACCGCCAGGCGGTAGTACCGGCCCTGCGCGTAGGCGGCCGTGGAGAAGTACAGCGTCCGGTCGCCGGTGCAGTAGGCGGCGGGGTACCGGGTGCCGAGGCTGCCGCACGGGGAGGTGGTGGAGGAGTTGTAGAAGACGACCTTCGGCTTGGCGAACGTGACCGGGGTCGCGGCCAGCGCCTTCCGCCACGCCTTGTTCTCGCAGTCGACGAGCGCCTGCACCTGCTTGCGGAAGCTCGCCCTGCCCGACGGGATGCTCTGGGCCGGGCACTTCGCGGGCGCCTTGATCGCGTAGATCGGGTTCTTCTTCAGCACCATCTCGGGGTCGGTCGGCATCGTGGGGGTCGGGCTGCTGGTCGGCTTCGGCGAGCGGGTCGGGCTGGTGGCCGGCGAGGACTGGTTCGGCATCGGCCAGGTCGAGTTCGGGCCATCGGGGAGCTGCAGCGCCTGCAGGTACGGCAGCGCGAGGGTCGCCACCACGCCCAGCACGACCACTCCCACGACGGCGACCAGGGCGGCCACCCACCCGCCACTCCGGGGCGGCCGGTTCGGCGGCTGGTCGGCGAGCGGCTGCGGCGGGGCCGTCGTCCAGTACGTCGGCGGGCCGGGCGGGTAGGGCTGGCCCTGCGGCGGACCCCACTGCTGCGGCGGCGGGTAGGCCCAGGGCTGGCCCTGCGGGTAGGGGTTCTGCGGGTACGGGTTCTGCGGGGGCATCGGGGGCGGATTCTGGCCGTACCCGGGCTCGGGGGCGCGAGGGGCGGTGTCCGCATCGGGTGGCGGCCACTGTGCACTCATCGCGACTCCTCGGGGTCGGGATCCAGAGTAAACGGTCGGGCCGACCCCCGGGCGGGCGCCGCGCGCTCCGCCGTCATGCGGCGGCACCGATCGCCGCCAGCAGCCGGTCGGACGCCGCGTCCACCGCGCGCCGGGCGGGCCCCGACAGGTCCGGATCGACCGAGAGATCGATCCGGGGACGGCCA
>JAGQUI010000488.1 GCA_020438595.1 Propionibacteriaceae bacterium
TGAATCGCGCGGCCGCGGAAGGCTTCTCGGCCTCCGCCTCGTCGCGCTTCCCCGGGGCCGACTCGGCGGCACGCTGGGCATTGTCGATACCGGCGTCGGCCAGCTGAGAGGGCGCGGGCGGCGCTAACACCTCTTCGGGATCATTCGCCGACATTTCCCCTCCAACTGCGGCGATCCTGCTGGACACGATGATGGCAGCCCTGTTGGACCGAATCCACAAAGGGCAGCAATCTTGCCCCCGCCGCCAGCAGCAATCGCCGTGCACTCACGGAATGGGGTCCGACCGTGGGGTTCGGTTTGGCCCCTCTGCCCGGTCGCGGGCCTCCGCAGTGGCGTCCAGCCAGACCCGGAGACGAGGGGCGTCGTCCCGAACCTGGCCACCCGGCTGACACGGATCGGTCGCGCACCGATGTGTTTTGGTCGGGCTTCTGCGATCTGATCACGGCATGCCCAGCAGCGCGGTAGACCGGTGTTGTCGACCCAGGAAGGGCTGTGCGCCATGTCCGACTTCACGAACCTGCTCGAGCCGATCACGATCGGCGGACTCACCCTGTCGAACCGGCTGCTGATGACGCCGATGGGCACCGAACTGGGCACGGAGGACGGCAGGTCGACGCCTGCCGAGGCGGCCTACTACGCGGCGCGGGCCCGGGGCGGCACGGGCCTGGTGATGACGGGCATCACCTTCGTCTCCGGCACGTTCGACCCGATCGCTCCCGGGCTGGCCAGGATCGACACCGACGAGCACACGCCGGGCATCCGGGCGATCGCGGACGCCGTCCACGCCGCCGGCGGGCACCTGGCGCTGCAGCTGACGATGGGCCTGGGCCGGAACAACCAGTACTGCCAGAGCCTGGGCATGGAGCCACGCTCGAGCTCGGACAACACGTGGTTCTTCGACCCGACGGTGGTGTGCTCGCCGCTGACGACCAACGAGATCGGCCAGATCATCCACGACACCGGCGAGGCCGCGCGCCGGGCCGCGGAGGCGGGCGTCGACATCATCGACGTGCACGGCCACACCGGCTACCTGGTGGACCAGTTCATGAGCGCCTGCTGGAACCGGCGCACCGACTCCTATGGCGGCAGCGTGGAGAACCGGTGCCGGTTCGCGGCCGAGGTGATCGCGGCGATCAAGCAGAACGCGCCGGGGCGTCCGGTGAGCTTCCGGATCTCGGTGAACCACCGGTTCCCGGGCGGACGCACGTTCGAGGAGACCCAGCAGATCGTCCAGCAGCTCGAACGCGCCGGGGTCGACCTGCTGATCTGCGACGACGGCAGCTACGAGGCGATGGACTACGTGTTCCCGCCGTACTACCTCGGCGACGACTGCATGGTGTCGGCCGCGGAGTCGGTGAAGCCGGTGGTGTCGATCCCGGTCGCGGCGTGCGGCAACATCACGCCGGCGAACGGCGAGGCGATCCTGGCCCGGGGCGCGGCGGACATGATCGGCATCGGGCGCGGCCTGATCGCAGATCCGGACATCATCACCAAGATCCGGATGGGCCGGCCCGACCGCGTCCGTCCGTGCATCCGGTGCAACCAGCTGTGCACGGGCAACGCGTTCAACGGCAAGGCGATCGGGTGCGCGGTGAACCCCGAGGTGGCGCACGAACTCGACCGGGTGATCACGCCGTCCGGCACGCCGAAGCGGATCCTGGTCGCCGGCGGCGGTCCGGCGGGGCTCGAGGTGGCGCGGGTGGCCGGGCTGCGCGGGCACACCGTGGACGTGTACGAGAAGGAGGACCGCATCGGCGGCGTCCTGTTCCCCGCGGCCACCCCGGACTTCAAGCGGGAGCTGCGCAAGATGATCGACTGGTGGGGCGGCGAGCTGGCCGAGCTGCCGAACGTCACCGTCCACCTCTCCCACCCGATCGAGGCGTCCTCACCGGAGCTGGACGCGGCCGACGAGATCGTCGTCGCGACCGGATCAGAGCCGCTGGTGCCGCCGATCGAGGGCATCGACTCCCCGATCGTGATGGGCGTGATCCAGGCGCACACGGGCGGGAAGCCGGGGCACCGGGTGGTGGTGTGCGGTGGCGGGCTGTCCGGGAGCGACCTGGGCCTGGAGCTCGCCGAGGCGGGCCACGAGGTGACCATCGTCGAGATGCTGGACGAGATCGCGCGGGACATGCTGTTCCTGAACCGGACGTCGCTGCTGCGCTCCCTGGAGGAGAACCACGTGACGGTCCTGACCGGGCACAAGGTCGTCCGGGTCACGGAGGCCGGAGTGGTCACCGAGGGGCCGGACGGCAGCAGGACGCTGGAGTGCGACACGGTCGTGACCGCGTTCGGCGTGAAGCCGGACCAGCACCTGGCGGCCGCGCTGACCGAGAGCGGACGCACGGTGCACGCGGTGGGTGACTGCACCGACCCGCGCAAGGTCGGGGACG
>JAGQUI010000489.1 GCA_020438595.1 Propionibacteriaceae bacterium
TGTGGGGGACGAGTCGCCACCGGAGTGGGAGTGTATCGCCGGCCTGGTTCAGGGCAGCGTCGACTCTGGGGGCGATTCGCTGGTCCTTGACCAGGTCGAGCAGGCTGTCGAGTGGTATCGGGAAGCGGTGTTCTTCGGTGGCGGCGATGAGGCTGTGTTGCTCGACGACGATCCAGTAGCCGTCGGTGCTTCGTCGCACCAGGCGGACCATGGCCGGGTAGCCGTCCTCGACGTCGAGAGCCCAGCCGATCCTGATGTGGTCCCGGGTATGGCAGGAGTCGAGTTGGTCGCAGCGGGGTTCTTGGTCGGTGACGGCGAGGCTGATCCGCTCGGTGTCGGTTCCGAGATACGCCGTCGCCTCAACAAGACCATCTTCGGTCCGGCCGCCGACGCATCCGGTGGCGATGTGGCTGGCGATCACTGCGGCGAGCGATTGAGGAGTCGGCGGCTCAACCGATCCTGACATCGCAGGCAGCGGAACGACTCCTGCAGCATGAGCGCCGCTACAGTCCAGATCGTCGGTACGCCAGCGCGAGTTCGCTGCTGCCGTCTCGGCCAGCCCAGCGTCGGTCAGCGGCACGATTCGGGGGTCCGCCGCCAGCGCGACCGCCCGGGTCAGCAACTCCTCGGTCCAGCCTGTCGGGTCGAATTGGACTTGAACCAGGCCCGTCTCGCGCGGGGAGACAACGTCAGGAGTGCCAGTTCTGGGGGTGCGGACGTAGGTCCCGTTCCGCTCCGCACAGGTCGCTGGCGGACAGTCGATGCGCCCGGCAGGCTGCGGGGAGAACGTCACCGTCACCGCCCGCTCGGGGATCCCCGGCCTCGCCCGGTAATACGCCGTCGCCGTGATCCCCTGCATCCATTCAGTGGGACGCACTGCAAGCCGGCCGCTGTCGGATCCGGCGAGCGCGTACGCAGCCCCGAAGTGCTGCTCGATCAATGTCCCCAGAACCTGCGGGCTAATCGCGACGGGCTCAACCGACGGGCCCGCACCCGGCACCGGTGCCGTCGGTGCACACCCGACGATCACCAGAGCCGTCACCAAGAAGACAACCCGGCGCCGCATCCCTCTCCTTCCATCGAATGCCTTGTGGCCAAACGCTCCTCCCAGACCGTCCGCGAAGCAACGAGCCTCCCGTGACCCGGGAGCGAACGGGTCACTGGCAAGCTCAAGCAGAGTGAACCGTCTCGCCTCGGCCGCGAGCGGGTGATCGCCGCGCCGATCTCCGGTCAGTTCATCTTGCGGAACACATTTTGGACACAGTTCGCGCGTAGTCGTGGCTGTTGTGGGGGTTGTGGAGGTTGCGGTTCACGCTCAGCACAGTGTCCAGAGTGCCGTGAAACGGCGTGCACGGTGCCCGGGTTGAACTCTCAAGGCGGTAGCGCGGGTTCGAATCCCGTCGGGGCTACAAGGTGGAACCCCTTGTCAGAGGCAACTCTGGCAAGGGGTTTCGTTTTCGTGATGGCGCTGGAAAACGTCTTGAACACAGATCGGACACACAGACTGTGTCCAGTTCGTGTCCAACGGGCGCAGTCCGGGCCAAGGCACAGGTGCCTGACAAGGGGTTTCAGTTCGTGATCCGGCCCCAAGCTGCTGACCTGGCGGGGCGGTAGTTCGGCATATGGACCGTTCCGCAGGTTGGTCGGGCCGGGGCGATTCAGGGCACGGCGGGGGAGCCGTAACCAGGGCGGGGCGGGGACGAGGCGACCGGCTTTCCGCGGTGACGTTGGCGCCTACCAGAAGGACATTGGCTCGGCGCTCCGGTTCCGAGCGCCACGACGACGTTTGGCTCGCCCCGCGCATGTTGTCCTGGGCGGATCTGGACCGTGTACCTTGACCGATCCTTGATGGTTCACGCGTCCGGGATTGGCGTGCTTGTGAGAGTGCCCGATAACCTCCTGCGGAAACTCCCTAACAGGCGCTTGGCGTCGCAGCGACCGGAGGCCGGATGCGCAACCACAGTTCCCGCTCATCTTCGCGTGCTGCCCGGAGCAGGGCTGGGCGCTTGCTGAGACTGGTGTGTGTGCTGGCGCTGGCTTTCACTGGCGTGGTGGTTGCGGTGCCGACGCCGGCTGCCGCCGCAGGCACGATCTCGCTGGACAAGTCGTCTTCGGGTCCGGTGCTTCTGGGCGGTCAGGTGGAGTACCGGTTAGCCGCCACAAATCCGGCAGGTAGCGGCGTCGAGCAGTACAACTTGTCTTACTCCGACGTGCTGCCGGTTGGGGTCACCTATGTGGCCGGCTCGACCTCTCCGAGTAATTACGGGGAGCCGCAGGTGATCACGATCACCGATGACGCTGCGGCCACACCGCCGGTGACTCACCAGGTACTTGTCTGGTCCAACGTGTCTGATCTGACTCCGGGCGCGACTCGTACGCTGAGCTT
>JAGQUI010000048.1 GCA_020438595.1 Propionibacteriaceae bacterium
ATCGGACCCAAGACCCTGGTCATCATCGACGAAGCCGGCATGGCAGACACCATCAGCCTCGACCACGCCGTCACCTACATCCTCGAACGCGGCGGCAGCGTCCGGCTCATCGGAGACGACCAACAACTCGCCGCGATCGGCGCCGGCGGCGTCCTACGCGACATCCAAGCCCACCACGGCGCCCTGCGGCTCACCGAACTGCTCAGGTTCACCGACCCTGCCGAAGGCTCCGCCTCCCTCGCCCTGCGCGAAGGACAACCCGCAGCGCTCGGCTTCTACCTCGACCAGCACCGCATCCACGTCGGCGACGAAACCACCATGTCCGACCACCTGTTCAACGCCTGGACCGCCGACCGCAACCAGGGCCACGACACGATCATGCTCGCCGGCACCCGCGAACGCGTCGCCGAACTCAACCAGCGCGCCCGCACCCAACGCCTCCACGGAGTGATCCCCAGCAAGGAGGTGGAGCTGGCTGACGGGAACCGGGCCAGTGTCGGTGACACGATCATCACCCGGCAGAACAACCGGCTCCTGCGGGTCGCGGCCAACGACTGGGTCAAGAACGGCGACCGGTGGACCGTCACCGGCACCACTGGCAGTGGCGGCCTCCAAGCCCTGCACACACAGTCCGGACGGCACGTCACCCTGCCCGCCGACTATGTGGCCGAGCAGGTGGAACTCGGCTACGCCTCGACCATCCACACCGCCCAGGGCATCACCGCCGACACCGTCCACGGCCTGCTCACCGGCAACGAAACCCGCCAGCAGGCCTACACCATGCTCACCCGCGGCCGACACCACAACGCCGCCTACCTCGTCGTCGTCGGCGACGGCGACCCCCACACCGCGATCAACCCCGAGACCATCAATCCGCCCACCCCGACCGGCATCCTCGAAACCATCCTGGCCCGCGACGAATCCCCCGTCTCGGCCACCACCCAGCTCCGCAACGCCGCCAACCCGGCCCTCCAACTCGGACCCGCCGTCGCCCGCTACAACGACGCGCTCAGCTTCGCTGCCGCCCACATCGCCGGTGACGTCGGCCTGCGCGGCCTCGAACGACGCGTCGAAGAAGCCCTCCCACGGATCACCCGCTCCCCCGCCTGGCCCACCCTCCAGGCCGAACTCCTCCTCGTCGAAGCCGACCGCCGCGACCCCATCCAAGCCCTCGCCCGCGCCGTCGCCGACCCCATCACCGCCGGCACCGAGCCCGCCGCGATCCTCGCGTGGCGCATCGCCGACCAACGCACCAGCCGCAGCCACGGGCCACTCCCCTGGCTCGCCGACATTCCCACCGAACTCGCCCAACACCCACTGTGGGGCGACTACCTCAGCGCCCGACAGAACCTCATCCGAGACCTCGCTGAACAGGTGCGCAACGATCAGCAGCGCCAGCCGACCTGGGCGGCAGCGATGGCGTCCGCACCACCGGCCAGCCTGATCGCCGATATCCAGGTGTGGCGCGCAGCCAACGGCGTCCCCGACACCGACCTACGACCCACCGGCGAACCCCGACACGACGCGGCCGGCATCCGGTGCCAGAAGCGGCTCGACCACCAGCTTCACGCCAGCCAGACCGCGGCCCTCGACGAATGGCACGACACCCTCGCCGCCATCTCCCCGGCACTCCTGACCGACAACTTCGCACCCATCCTCGCCCGCCACCTCGCCCAACTCACCGGCAGCGGCATCAACGCCCGCAGCCTCATCGACACCGCAGCCGGCCAGGGACCGTTGCCCGACGACCACGCCGCGGCAGCCCTGTGGTGGCGCATGGCCCGACACCTCACCCCCGCCGTCGCCGAACAATCCGACACCGCGCAGCACCTGACCACCGAATGGATCGACCAGTTCACCAAGACCATCGGCCAGCTGGACAGCGACAGGCTGACCGGCAGCCCCTGGTGGCCGGCCCTCGTCACCACCATCGAACACGGACTGGCACGCGGCTGGAACCTTGACACCCTCCTGGACGACGCCCGCCGAACCGGCACCGACCCGCACGTGGACACCTGCCAAGCGTGGGTCTGGCGACTCTCCCTCCTCACCCAGCCGGCCGCCGACCACGACGACCCCGGCTTCATCGAGGACGAACCGCCCGCAGACCTCAACGACGGCTACACCCCCGCGACACCGGCCACTTCGGCCAGCGTCGACCGGACGCTGACCCAGCCTGAGCCGCCCGACGCCGCCGTCGTGGACGGGAACGACTTCGACTTGGACGTCGACAAGGCGCTCGCGTTCGAGGCGATCGTTCGTCGCGGGCTGCCGGCTCCAGAGCCAACGCCCGCCGAGATCAGGGCCATGCTCGACCGCCGCGACATGTGGCGCGACGCCCCACCGCGGGAGCGACTCATCCAGATCAACCAGCTCACCGCCGACTACTTCCAGCGCTGCTACACCGACAGCTGGGCCCGCAGCTACGTCACCGAACGCTTCGGCCAAGACCTCACCGGCACCGACCTACGACCCGGCTACGCCCCCGACGGCTGGACCAGCCTCGTCACCCACCTACGCCGCCAGAACATCACCGACCAGGAAATGCTCGCCGCAGGCGTCGCCACCCGAGCCAGCACCGGACGCCTCATCGACCGCTTCCGCGACCGCGTCACCTTCCCCATCACCAACACCGACGGCGACATCCTCGGCTTCGTCGCACGAAGCAACCCCAGCTGTGGCGACGACGACGGACACGGGCCGAAGTACCTCAACACAGCCGAAACCGCGCTGTATCACAAGGGCGACCAGCTGTTCACGAGCGGGAAACTCGCCCCGAACAGCGTCCCGGTGCTCACCGAGGGCCCCTTCGACGCCATCGCCATCACCCTGGCCACCGGGGGAACCCACATCGGCGTTGCAGCACTCGGCACCAGCCTCACCGGGCAACAAGCAGCTCAGCTACGACATCATTCGCTCACGCCGATCGTGGCCACCGATGCCGACACCGCTGGCCGGGTCGCCGCAGAGCGCGACTTCTGGCTCCTGAGCAGCCACGGCGTCGACCCGAGCTTCGCCCGTCTACCCGAAGGGACTGATCCGGCCGAGCTTCTTGCCACCAGGGGCGCCGAACTTCTGGCAGCTTCGGTCCGTCGCGCGACGCCCCTCGCCGACGAACTCATGGAGGAACGAATCAGGCACCTGCCTCCAGAACTTGCTGCACTCGAAGCTGCCCGGGTCGTCGCCGCCCAGCCACCGGGTTCCTGGGCGGCCGGAACCGAGTACATCGCCGATCAGACGGGAGTTCCGTCCGTCCTGGTTCGAGCCGCGCTTGCCAGCATGGTTCACGCCTGGAACGACGCACCCCAAGCCGCTGCCAGCCATCAGCTGAGTCGAGTCGACGAGATCAAGAACCGCTTGGCCACACCCCAGTCGCGGGAAGCGAAGCCCTCAACACCCGAGCAGATCGAGTCCACGCCGCGGCACGCCCGTCGGCAGGGCGAACACTCGGCCGGCCACAACAGGCCGACCAGCATCCCTCGATAGCCATTCACACGTCCGGAGGGCGCGGACTTCAAGAGCAGATATGCCGCAGCCGATCTCAATCGCGCAACTGCGCCTCCAGAGCGGCCGCGACAGCCTCGAACTCCGCAAGCGCTGCGGACAGGTCCTCGACGATCTCGCGGGCGATCACATCCGGGCTGGGCAAGTTGTCCAGGTCCTCCAGAGACTCATCGCGGAGCCAGGTGATGTCGAGATTCGCCTTGTCTCGGGCCATCAGCTCGTCTCGGCTGAACGAGTGCCACCGCTCAGACTCCTCCCGCTCCCCCCGCCGGCCCGGACGGAAGCAGTTGACGAACTCGTCGAGGTGCTCGCGGCGCAGCGGGTTCTGCTTGAGCGTGAAGTGCTGGTTGGTGCGCAGGTCGTACACCCACAGCCGCTCGGTCCAGGGCCGACCAGGGCTCGCGGGCTTCTTATCGAAGAAGAGCACGTTGGCCTTCACGCCTTGGGCGTAGAAGATGCCGGTGGGCAGGCGCAGCATCGTGTGCAGATCGAAGTCGTTGAGCAGCTTGCGGCGGATCGTCTCCCCCGCCCCACCCTCGAACAGGACGTTGTCGGGCAGCACCACCGCCGCCCGACCGTTCATGTCGAGGATCGTCATGATGTGCTGGACGAAGTTCAGCTGTTTGTTCGACGTGGTCGCGACGAAGTCCTGCCGCTCGATCTCGGTGTCCTCGCGCACCTCGCGTCCGTCCGCTCCCACCATGGTCAGCGACGACTTCTTGCCGAACGGCGGATTCGTCAACACCAGCGTCCACCGCGAGCCGGGATCGGTCAGCAGTGAATCTCCCACCACGATCGGCGACTCCCCGTTCGGCGTGCCGATGCCGTGCAGCAGCATGTTCATCGCCGCCAGCCGCGCGGTGCCGTCCACCAGTTCATAGCCGGTCGCGAACTCGTCGCGCAGGTGGTCGCGCTCGGTCGGCGTGAACGAGGAAGCCCCGCGCGCCACGTGCTCGTGCGCCACCAGCAGGAAGCCGCCGGTGCCGCACGCGGGGTCGATCAGGTAGTCGTCGACGCGCGGCTGCATCACGTCCACGATCGCCTGGATCAGTGCCCGCGGCGTGAAGTACTGCCCGGCCCCCGACCCCTTGTCGGACGCACCCTTGGCCAGCAGCGATTCGTACGCGTCGCCCTTGATGTCGGTGCCGGTGCTCGACCAGTGCTCCTTGTCGATAAGGTCGACCACCAAGCGGCGCAGCTTCGCCGGATCCTGGATTCGGTTCTGCGCCTTCCGGAAGATCGTCCCGATCAGCCCGGGCTGCTTGCCCAGACCTGCGAGCATGTCGGAGTACGTCTTCTCCAGTTCAGCTCCGGACGCGTCCAGCAGCCGGGTCCACGAGTACTCCTCCGGCACGATCCGCTCCGCGGCGAGCCGTCGGGTCGCCCGCTCTTCGGCCATCTTCAAGAACAACAGGTAGGTCAGCTGCTCGGTGTACTCGATGACGCCCACCCCGTCGTCCCGCAGCACATCGCAGTACGCCCACAGCTTGTCCACCAGGCGACGGGAATCGTTCACGTTCGCAGTCTGTCAGACTTGTGCAGGATGGCTTGCGCGCAACCGCGCGGCATGTATCATCAGGTTGTTGCTCCCCACCGTCCTCCGGGACTGGTGGGGTTTTTTTCTACGGAGGCACCCCCAATGTCGAAAGATCTCCGGACTGTCATCGTCGTTGACTACCAGAACGTCCACCTGACCGGTCACGGCTTGTTCGCCTCAACCAGGTACCTGCCCAAGCACGAGACCTTGGTCGATCCCTTGCTGTTCGCACGGACGCTGCTCCGCGAACGCAACGCGCGCCAGCGTCCGGACCAACCCGCCGCAACCCTGAGGAAGGTTCTGGTCTATCGGGGCCAGCCGTCGAGCGAGCACGACTCTGACGGATACGCACGAAGCCTCGCCCAACAATCACAGTGGGAGCGGGACGACCGCGTTGAAGTAACCCTGCGCCCCCTCAAATACGAGTACCAGAGGGATGCGACGGGTCGGCCCGCGACCGACTACGCCGGCCGCCGCATCGTGACGGGGCCTCCCCGCGAGAAGGGCGTGGACGTGCTTTGCGCTTTGGCAGCCATCCGCGAGGCACAGGACGACTCAACAGATCTGGTCATCCTGGCGAGTTCCGACTCCGACCTCGCACCCGTTCTGGACGAGGTCCGCCGGCTCGGCAGCGCGAAGATCGAGACGTTCTGCTGGTACGACGAGTCAACGCGCATCGGTTACCAGATCCACCCCCTGGATCGGAGCAGGCCGGTCTGGAACACCCGGCTCAACGAGCAGGCTTTCCAGAGTTGCTGGGACCTCACCGCCTACGCGTGAGAACTCACAGTTCCTCGAAGAAGTCCTCGTCCAGGTCGTACAGGGTGGCGCTCGTCTTGGGCTGGACGCCGACGCCGTGGCGCAGCATCAGTTCGGCCAGCCGCTCGCCATCGATCAGCTCGATCCGCAGATTCACCCGCTTCGCCTCCTCGACCGCCTCCCGCGTGAACGACGCCGTGGTCAGAAACACACCCCGATCGCCCTGCGCCGACATCAGCGCACCCGCGAACGCCTGCAATGTTGGCCGGCCCACCGTCCGGTCGGTCGCGTACTGCTTGGCCTGCAGGTAGATCCGGTCCAGACCCAGCGGATCCTGACTGATGATCCCGTCGATACCACCATCACCCGACTTGCCGGAGTGGTCGATCATCCCGGCCTTGCCGTACCCCATCGCGCCCAACAGCCGCAGCACCAACAGCTCGAAACCCGTCGGGTCGAGCGCCAACGCCCGCTTGAGCAACTCGCCCTCCAGCGCCGCCCGGTTCTCCGCGACCGCCGTCGCGAGCAGATCCTCCGGGGACACCGGCACCGCCACATGCTCGACGGCGTCGCCAGCGCTGTCCGGCTTCGCATCCCTGGTCCGCTGCCGAAACTCCAGGTAGGACGGGTACTGCTCCAGCACCTTCATGTCGATCCGGGACGGATTCGCGACCAGCGCGTGCCGCCCCTGGTCGCTGATCCGCACCACACCGCGGGACGGACGCTCCACCAGCCCCGCCTGCGACAGGAACGTCAGCGCCCAGCCCACCCGGTTGTCGATCACCCGCTGCCGTCCGCTCGGCAGGAGCTCGGCCCGCTCGGCCTCGGTCAGCCCGAACTCGTCAGCCAACGCCTCCTTCACCTCCCGCGAGCGATGCAGACCGCCATCCGCAAGATGCGCCAGTGCGGGACGCATGCAGGTCTGGAAATCAGGAATCATGCAGGGTCCTCGGCAAGCTCGGAGATGACCTCGGTGTCAGACGATCGGCCAGTCAGCCGGTCGGAGAACGCAGCGGCCAAGAGGGCGCGGCGAAGTGACGCCGTCCGAGCCAAGCTCCGGGAAGTTTGGGCTCTGAGCCGCTCCGCGGCTGACTCGAACTCGCGGAACGACTGAATGAACTCGTCCTGATCCGTCAGGGAGGGTACCGGCAGCGGAAAAGCCTTCAGCTTGGTGCCGTTCACATTGGCCTGCCCGACCTGCTGGGATGCGATAGCTGTGATGTAGGCGCGACCCTGAGGGCTGTTCACAACGATGTTCGCCCATTCTGGCCTCACCGAGGAGTTGAATCGGACGCGAATCAGATACGAGGCGAACGTGGCTTCGATGTCTGCTTCAAACACGGCGCTCTTACCCACCAGTTCAGCACTGTTGGTTCGATTGAACAGGAGGTCCCCGCGCTTGAGGAGTAGGTTTCGCACACCCGGGGCGGCCGGCGAGAGGTACTTCAGCGGCGCGAACTCGATACGCCCATCCTGGACGTTGCCCATCCGCAGGACCGGAATGTCGCCCTCACCTGGGTCTTCATGAGCCTTATGGCTAGTGCCGTACTCGACAAGAATCGCGCGCTGTCCAACCGTTGTTTGTTCGCCGACCTCCGCACCCCGCCCAACAGCGGCCCGCCTCGCAGCAGCGACCATGGCGGTGGACTTCGCTCCCGCTCCTCTCAAACCGGCCGCGGCATCGTCGAGGTCGGAGAGGTGCTCTTCGAGGATGGAGACGATGCGCCGTTGCTCCTGTACGTCTGGTAGCGGAATGGAGCAGGCCTTGACCTCACGCTCGAGGACCGCCGGGTAGCTCACGCCTTTCTGCTTGGGCAGCACCTGATCGATCAGCCCGGGCGAACTCGCGAAGTAGTAGAGGAACCGTGGCTCGACAGCCTCGCTCGGCCGCAGGACGCAGAAGCCCGTTGAAGCGAACTCGCCGTCGAGGTTCCCGTCGATGTAGGCGATCTTCTCCAGATATGGCCGGACCGTCGAGAACACCGTGTCGCCGCCACGAAGCACCTGACGGCACCGGGACGGGGCACCTTCGGAGGCGATCCATGGGACTTCCGTGAGCGCATGCCTTTCGCCATCGATCCCACCGATGTCGACGTAGCGAACTTCACGGCGCCCCGTGAGGACTGGGTCCATCTTGGCTACCGGGAGGCAGGCTTCCGTGAGCCTCGTTGAAGGCCAGGTCACGCTGTCAGCTCCTCGTTGAGCTGGTCGACGTAGTCCGCCGCTTTGTCGCCGAGGTCGCGGAGGGCTCCGTCCACGCCTCCGCGTTCGGTGAAGGGGGCTTCGTCGAGGTCGACGGGGCTGATGCCGGCGGAGACGGCGATCACCTCGACCATCCGGTCGAGCCACCAGCGCTGGTCGGTGGTGAACCTGGTCCCCGCCTGTTCCTGCTGGGCGAGCCAGGCTGTGTAGCGCTGGTGGACGACGTCGGCGTAGGGGACAAGTTCGGCGTCCAGGCCGGTGGTGAAACGGAGCAGGCTGACCAGGTCGGTCAGGGTGTGGTGGGCGCTGCGGCGGACGTGAGCGCGGTCGATGGTGGCGTACGCGGCCCACAGCAGGTCCGGCGTCCAGTTGCGTGGCGGACGGCTGATCCGGTCAGCCAGCTCGGCGATGTCCGCGAAGGCGAGGTGTCGGGTCGGAAGGGATCGTCGGGCGTCCATCAGCTGAATCGCAGTGATCTCGTCGCGATGCTCGGCGAGGTAGGCCCGCCAGGACTCAATGACGCTGCGGGCTCGGTCGGTGTCGACCACGCCGTAGGCGTCGATCAGGGTGTCGGCGTTCACCTCGTCGATCACCCGGTCGTGGGCCCGTCGGAGTTCGAGGATGCGGTTGCGCAGGTCGGGGTTGGCTGCCAGCGGTTCGACGGCGGTGTCGAGGAGGTGCTGGAGGGCGTCCTTCCACTCTGGCGGCCCCTCGACCAGCCCGGGCAGCGCCGTCCGCTGGTGGTCGGGATCGACCGCGTCCACGAGGGCGCGGACGATCGTTCGCACCGGCTGGCCCGCGACGGTGTCCAGCTCGTCGCGCTCGGGCGAGGTGAGTTGCAGTTCGAGGGCGGCCAGGCGGGAGGCCAGGGTCGCGGTCTCCGCCTCGGTGAGCGTGTACGTGGCGGCCTTGCCGAGCAGCTTCTCCAGCGAGATTCCCTTGTCGCGATTGAGCGGCGGTTCGACGAAGTCGTGTTCGGTGACGCCGATCGCGTCGACCAGGACGAAGCGGGTCTTCTCGGTGGCGTCCGGGGTGACGGACTGGAATGTGGCCGGGTCGATCGTCCGGGCGCCGCGTCCCTTCATTTGCTCGAAGTACTGGGCGGAGCGGACGTCGCGCATGAAAAACACGCACTCCAGCGGCTTCACGTCCGTGCCGGTGGCGATCATGTCCACCGTCACCGCGACCCGCAGGCTCGGCGAGGTCCGGAACGCCTGCAGTTGCGCCTTCGGGTCGCGGGCGTTGTAGGTGATCTTTGCGGCGAAGTCGTTGCCCTTGCCGAACACCTGCCGCACCTGGGTGACGATCTCCTCGGCGTGCGCATCATCCTTCGCGAAGATCAACGTCTTGGGGACGGTGTTGCGTCCGGGGAAGATCTCGGTGAACAGCCGGTCGCGGAAGGTCTCCAGCACGGTGCGGATCTGGTCGGTCGCGGTCACCGCCCGGTCGAGCTGCTTGTCGGTGTACTCCAGGGCCTCGTCGAGCGCCTCCAGACGCTGGACGCGGGTGCGCCGGTCGACCCTCGGCACGATCGTCCCGGCCTCGATGGCGGCGCCCTGCTCGCTGATCTCGGTACGGATCCGGTAGATGTCGAAGTCGACGTTCACCCGGTCTGCCACCGACTGCGGATAGGTGTACTCGGAGACCAGATTCTGCTGGAAGAACGCGAACGTCTGCTTGCCGGGAGTGGCGGTGAGCCCGACGATGTGCGCGTCGAAGTACTCCAGCACCCCGCGCCACACCCCGTAGATCGAGCGGTGCGCCTCGTCCACGATGACCAGGTCGAACGTCTCCGGCGGCAACTTGGGGTTGTAGGCAACCGTGACCGGCGCGTCGGGCACGAAGTCGTCCAGCGTCGGGTCGTCGTCTCCCGTGACGTCCTCGTTCTTCAACGCCTTGAACACCCGCTGGATGGTGGAGATCACCACCTGCGACGAGCCGAGGAGCCCGGCCGAGGTCAGCTTGTCGACCGCGTACACCTCCGTGAACAGCCGGCCGTCGTCGGGTGCGCGGTACGCCCGGAACTCGGCCATCGTCTGGTCAGCGAGGTTGTTGCGATCCACCAAGAACAACACCCGCCGGAAGCCGCCGTACCGCAGCAGCCGGTAGCACTCGGTGACCGCGGTGTAGGTCTTGCCGGCACCGGTAGCCATCTGCACCAGAGACCGGTCGAAACGCTGCCCGGCCAGGCTCTGCTCGATCGCCCGGACCGCTGTGATCTGCGCGGGCCGAAGCGGCTCCACGTTCAGCGACGGTAGGTGCCGCACCTTGCCGCGCCAGGTCGGGCTCTGCTCGTCTTCTTCCGAGTCGCGCAGGACGCGCGCCAAGGTCTCCGGCCGCGGGAACGAGAAGAGCCTGCGGGCGCGCGGCTCGGGATCGAAGCCATTGGTGAAATGGGTCTCACTGCCCGACGCCTCGAACACGAACGGCAGCCGTCCATCCTTTGTGGTTGCGCTGAGACGGACGTCGGCGGGGAGTCCGGTGGCGTACATCGCGGACTGCCATTCCACCCCGGACAGCGGTGTCCCGACCGGTTTGGCCTCGATCACTCCGACCACTCGTTTGTCGATGTAGAGCAGGTAGTCGGCGCGTCCGTGCCCGGTGGCCATGATCGCCTCCCGCCGAGCAACCCCAGTCCCGGCGGAGAGGTTCAGCTGCTTGGTGTCTTGAACGAGCCACCCGGCGACCTCGAGTTGCGCGTCGATCAGCACACGGGCGCGCGCCTCGGCGGCCAGTGCCGATTCCGGGATGGGGTTCATCGAGGCTCACTCTAGAGCGCGGCCTGCCTGCCGTGACGCAGTTGCTTGATTGGCTATTCGGATAGCACCTCGCCGGTGACCGAGTCGATGTGGTTTCCCTGATCGTCGACGAGGTGCAATCTGGCGGGACTGGCCACGGCCTCGTCGGGTTCGGCGAGCTTCTGGTCGAGTTCTTCGACGTCCGAAGCGAAGGCTGCCTGACGCTGGCGCTTGGCCGCGCCGCTGGTGTTGCGGTTGTGCCGGGATCGGGCGGGCCAGGGTTTGTGTTCTTCGTCGCAGAGGGTTCGGGTTCGCGTCTTGAGGCGTTCGGTGAAGTCGGGGACGGTGTAGCGGTGCCATTCTTCGAGGCTGTTGCTGGTTAGGTCGATGCCGGCGCGGCGGCGTTGGTCGGCCAGGGATGCGATTTCGTGGACGAGGTGGGGGTGGAGGGGCCAGCAGGCGGGGATGATGGCTCCGCCGGTGTGGTCCCACACGTA
>JAGQUI010000490.1 GCA_020438595.1 Propionibacteriaceae bacterium
GAACGGGCGATCGTGAACGCGGGCGAGGTCCACGTCTCCCAGCTGCTGGAGGACTTGGGGTTACCCAGCGCCTTCAGCACCTTGATCTCGAGCACGTAGTCGCCGTCCGGCGCGGTGAGCCCGGAGGTCGTCGACTCGTTGAACGGGATCTTCCCGTCCCACGCGAACGAGTAGTACGCGGGGTCGCGACCCATCTCGCCCGTCTCCACGAGGGTCTTGTAGCCCGGGAAGACCTCTGCGCCCTTCTTGCCCGATGCCGTGGCCTTGTACACGTTGATGTAGGCGTTGCTCACCGGGTAGTCGAAGTGGAACAGGACGTTGGGCAGCTCGTCGTCCGCGAGGTCGAACGACGGCTTCGGGTCGGTCGCCGGGATGATGTCATCGAGGTCGGCCGAGGTGGAGAGAGCGGGCAGGTCGTACGCCACCTCCAGCGCGGTTCCGGCCGCGTTGACGTCCCAGATGTCCTGGAGCACCTTCACCTTCTGGTAGTCGCCGTACATGCCTGCGAACGGGACCACCAGGGTCTTCGACGCGTCGGTCGCGGTGAGGGTGATCCAGCCGCCGTACAGCCAGCCCGTGGAGAGCTTGGGCTGCTTGAGCGAGACCTTGACCTTGGCCGTCTTGCCCGCCTTGACGGTCACCGTGCGCGACGAGTACTTCACCGAGGTCTTCTTGTCGGTCTCGTAGTCGTACCAGTACGTGGTCGGGGCGGCCCCGACGCTCACGGCGTTCACGATGCCGAGCTTGTACTTCTCGGTGGTCGTGCCCGTGTTGGTGAGGGTCAGGGTCGTCTTCTTGTACTTCGACCGGTTCTCGCCCAGGGAGATCTTGCCGGGCGTCACCATGGTGCCGCCCTCGACCTCGGCGATCGCCTTGTCGACGTGGATCAGGCCGGCGCCCTGCCGGGCGGTGGGCTCGTAGTACCCGTCGAAGACCGCAGCGCCGTAGGCGTACAGCTTGTCGATCGGCGTCGCGGTGTTCTGCAGGGCCGCACGGACCTCCGCGACCTTCCCCTTCAGCGCGGGGTTCGCCTGCAGCAGCAGTGCCACCGAACCGGTGACGTGCGGGGCGGCCATCGAGGTTCCGGAGAGGTTGGCGTAGCCCTTCTTCTCCAGCGGGAACGTCGACCAGATGTTGCCGCCGGGAGCAGCGACGTCCGGCACCAGCGACAGGTCGGCGGCGAGACCGAACGAGCTGAAGTTCGACACGGCGCCCGCCTCCGGGTTCGGCACAGCCTCCGTACCATCAGTCCAGGTCATGGTGGTTGCTTGTGTGGGGACATCGGCAGCCAGTGCTTTGCCGTCGGACTCCGCGATGAACACCACCGGGATATCGATCGCCGGGTCAGTGTCATCGGCGGGTGCGACAGTCGGGGAAATGATTCCGTCGGTGTTGTTGTAAAGCACAACGCCCGCCGCGTTCGCTTCTTGTGCGTTGAAGGCCTTGGTGTAGAAGCTGCAGGGGTCTTCTCCCGCCGGGGCCCCACGTTGAATCAGCACGAACTTGCCACTGAGGTCGGCAAGCGGGCTGCAACCGTAGGTGTTGGTGTGCAAGCCATCCTCGGCGTAGCCCGTGATGAGAGCAGGAGTCTCGCCTTCGTCGGGAAGTGGCGCGCCGTCGGCGGCTACATAACCAATGTTGCCGTCGGGCAGGACGTCAGGGACGGGATCCACGGTGAAGTAGTTCAGCGTCATCTTTGTGTTCTCCACCGAGGCCACGGAGATGACGTTCTTGCCCACGGCCGGCGAGCCGGTGGAGAAGAGGCCGTAGTCGCCGCTGTTGCCGGCCGAGGCCACCACCAGGGTGCCCGCTGCGGTGAGCGCGTCGGCGGCGGCCGCATCCGGGTAGTCGGGCCAGGTGTCGAAGGCGCTGCCGAGCGACATGTTCACGACGTCCATCCCGTCGGCCGCGGCCTTGTCCATGGCGGCGAGGATCACCTCGGTGTCGGCACTGCCCTCGCAGCCGAAGACCCGGTAGGCGCCGAAGGTGACCTTCGGTGCCACGCCCAGAACGCCGCCGGTGGAGGGGTCGCCCTCAGCGCCGATGATGCCGGCGACGTGGGTGCCATGGCCGTTGCAGTCGTCGGGGTAGGCGTCCTCGGTCGGGCCGACGCCGGCCTCGGGGTCGTAGTCGTCGCCGACGAAGTCCCAGCCGTACTTGACCCGGGGGGCGCTGAGCCCGAAGTCGGCGTTGTTGCCCTCGGTGCCGGACCCGCCGAGATCGGGGTGGTTGTAGTCGATGCCCGTATCGATGACGCCGACCTTGACGCCCTCGCCGTCGTAGCCCGAGACCTGGGCCACGTCAGCGCCGATCATCGGCAGGGAGTACACGTCCTGGGGGCTGCTCTTCTTCTCGGGCAGGTCGATGATGTACACGGGGTAC
>JAGQUI010000491.1 GCA_020438595.1 Propionibacteriaceae bacterium
GAGTTGTCCATGCCCGACTCCCAGCCGTGGTGGATCGTGACCAGCCCCGACTCCGCCGTCCGCGCGGTGTGCAGCCAGCGGTGCCAGGCCAGCCAGGAGTCGAACGTCCGTCGCAGGTAGGCAAGCACCGCGACCTCGCCCGGCCCGCCGGCCGCGCGCTGGCGGATCCGGCGCAGTGCGATCGCATGCACGGGCGGCTGGCAGATGCCGGACGTCTCCACCCCGGGCGGGCTCAGCTGTTGCGTGCGCCAGCGGGTCGCGTCCGGGAAGTAGCCGGTGCCCGGGCTGAACACGATGTGCGGGATCATCCCCGAGCGCCACTGCGCGGCCCGCAGGTGCTCGAGTTCGGCGAGGGCGCGCGGGACGTCGAACGTGGCCAGCCCCAGCGAGACGAATGCCGCGTCCCAGCTCCACTGGTGCGGGTACAACGCGGGTGCCGCCGTGATCAGGGTGCCCGTGTCGTTGCCGCGCAACACGCCCTGCGCCGCCGCCGCGATCCGCTGTTCGTCCATTCCCCGAGCCTAGGCGCGCCCTCCCCCGGGTTCGCTACCGGTAGTCCGATCCGCTACCCATACTCGGGTAGCGTCCTCACTTACGTGTAGCGAAGCTGCGGGTGGGTGGGCCAGAGTGGGCGCATGACCCTTCCTGACGGCTTCGAGATGATCACCCTCGGTCCCGACCGCCTGGCCGACCTGCTGGAGATGGACCGGTGGGCGTTCCCCAGCGCGGACAGCCTGGAGGACATGCTGGCGGTGCCGAGTCCGATCACCTGGGACCGGGCCCGGGCCGTGGTGCCCGCCGGGCACCCGGAGGACCTGGTCGCGGTGCGCGCGTCCTACCCGTTCGGCCACTGCCCCGTGCCCGGCGGCCGGCTCCCGGTGGCCGGCCTGACCTGGGTGGGCGTGCACCCGCAGTGGCGCCGCCGCGGCCTGCTCCGGGCGATGATGGCGGAACACTTCGCGCACTGCCGCGACCGTGCCGAGCCGGTCTCGCTGCTGTTCGCCGCCGAGGCCGGGATCTACGGCCGCTTCGGCTACGGCCTGGCCTCCCGGCAGGTGAACCTCACCCTGCCGCGCCGCGCTGCCCTGCGCGACGTGCCGGGCACCGAAGACCTCACCGTGCGGATCGAGAGGGTCTCCCCCGAACGCCACGGCGACCTGATCGCGCGCCTGCACGGCGCGGTGGAGCGTCCGGGCTGGGTGACCAGGGAGACGCCCGAGCTGGCCGCGATGTGGCTGTGCGACGCCCCGATCTTCCGGCGCGGCTACGAGGAGGAACGGATCATCGTCGTGGAGCGTGCCGGCGAGGCGGTGGGCTACGCGCTGTTCCGGCGCAAGAGCGACTGGGGGCCCGCCGGCGCGGAAGGTTCGGTCGGGGTCGGCGAGGTCGTCGCGTCCGACGCCGCCGTGACCCACGTGCTGTGGTCGCGGCTGCTGGACCTCGACCTCACCACCCAGCTCACCTCGGGCAACCTCGCCCTGGACGACCCCCTGCTCAGCCTGCTCGTCGACGTCCGCTCGGGTCGGGCGACCAGCAAGGACAACCTGTGGGCGCGGATCATCGACCTGCCCGCCGCGTTGGCCGGACGCCAGTACCAGGCGGCCGTCGACGTCGTGCTGGACGTCACCGACGAACTGCTGTCCGACAACGCCGGACGCTGGCGGCTCACCGCGCCGGCGTTCGGCGCGGCCACGGTGGAACGCACCGACGCCGACGCCGATCTCGCCCTCGACGTCCGCGAACTCGGCGCGGCCTACCTCGGCGGCACCTCGCTGGCAGAACTGGCGGCCGCCGGGCAGGTCACCGAACTCCGGCCGGGCACGCTGCTGCCCGCGGCCGCGGCGTTCGGCTGGCCGCTGGCTCCGGTCTCGAACTGGGTGTTCTGAGCCCGATGCCCGCGCCGTCCTTCCTCAGCCCGCTCACCGGCCTGTTCGCCCAGCCCGCAGCGGAGAACCCGACCGCGGCGATGGTCGAGGCCGCCTACCGCGCGCTCGGGCTGGACGCGCGCTACCTCACCTGCGAGGTGCCGCCGGAGGCGCTCGGCGACGCCGTGCGCGGGGCCAGGGCGATGGGCTGGCTGGGGTTCAACTGCTCACTGCCGCACAAGGTCGCCGTGATCGACCACCTGGACGAGGTCGCCGAGTCGGCCCGCCTGATCGGCGCGGTGAACTGCGTGGTGGTCCGGGACGGCCGGCTGATCGGGGAGAACACCGACGGGCTGGGCTTCCTGACCTCGCTGGCGACGGTGGCGGACCCCCGCGGTGCCCGGGTCGTGCTGCTGGGTGCCGGCGGTGCCGCGAGGGCGATCGCGATCGAGCTGGCCCGCGCGGGCGTGGCCGGGATCCGGATCGTGAACCGCGGCGAGCAGCGGGGACGCA
>JAGQUI010000492.1 GCA_020438595.1 Propionibacteriaceae bacterium
AGTTCGTCGAGGTGCTGGCGGCTGCGCAGCGCTGGTACGAGACGAGCGAGGGCGCCTTCCACCCCGCGGCCGGTGCCCTGCGGCAGCGCTGGCTGGTTGCCCGCGACAGCGGCGCCGAGCCGTCCCCCGAGGAGCTCTCCGAGCTGGCCGCGACCACCCGGGAACTCCCGTTCCGGGTCAGCCGCGGCGCGGTGGAGCGGGTGGCGGACTGCGGCAGCGTCGACCTGAACGCGATCGCGAAGGGCTACATCGTCGATCGGGCGGCGGCAGTCGCGGGCGCCGTGCGGCGGGTCACCTCGGTGATGGTGAACGCCGGCGGGGACCTGCGGCACCGGGGGCCCGGTGGGGTCACGGTCGGGGTCGAGGACCCGGCCCGGCCCTACGACAACGCGCCGCCGCGCTGGCGCGTCCGGGTCTGCGACGGCGGGCTCGCCACCTCCGGCAGCGCCCGCCGCGGCTTCCGGGTGGGCGGACGCTGGCTGGGCCACGTGCTCGACCCGCGCACCGGGTGGCCGGTCGAGCACACCACCTCGGTGACCGTGCTGGCCCAGGACGCGATGACCGCGGACGCGCTCGCGACCGTCCTGGGCGTGCTGGAGCCCGAGGAGGCGATCGCGTTCGCCGCGTCCCGGGGCATCGGCTGCATGGTGGTGGACGCGGCCGGCGACGTGCTGACCAGCCCCGACTGGCCCGACTGAGCGCCCGCCGCCGCCGCTTCGCTACCCGTATTTGGGGACGCTACCCGTACTCGGGTAGCAACCCGGAGCAACGGTAGCGAAGCTGCGGATCAGGCGAGGAACATCAGGCCGGCTCCGGCGACCACGCCGAGGCCGAGCAGGATCAGCGCGGTCGTGCGCCGCTTCTGGATCAGGAACTGCAGGATCAGGCCGGTCACCGAGACCAGGATCAGGAGCACCGCCGCGGCATCGATCGTCCACGACCAGGCCGTCGAGGTGTGCCGTCCCTTGTGCAGGTCGTTGGCCACCGCGACCAGGCCGTAGCGGGTGGACTCCATGGTGTAGCTGCCGTCGGTGAGGCTGAAGGTGGCGCTGCCGGTGTAGCCGGGTCCGGAGTAGCTGATCCGGCCGGTGTCCGCGTCCACGCCGTGGTCGGTGATCTCGCCGGTGGCGCCCTCGTTCGCCCGCAGGTACTCGCTGATCTGCAGGAAGTCGGGTTCGGAGGACGTGATCGCGCCGGACGGCAGCGTCCCGGAGGTCTTCGTCACCTGCGGCGCCTGGCCGAAGGTCCAGTCCTGGTGGTTCAGGGTGAGCCCGGTGACGGCGAAGAACAGCACGACAAGCAGGCTGGTCATGCTCAGCCACGAGTGCAGCAGCCGGGTCCAGCGCTGGCCGTTGTTGCGACGACGGCGCCCGGGCACCGTCCGGATCAGGCGCGGCTCCGCCTCGGGCTCGATTCCGGTCATGCCGGGGTGTAGTCCACGCTGATCTGGGACAGCTCGCCGCTGGCGTCCAGGTCCTGTTGCAGCGCCTTGCCCTTGAGCGTGAGGTCGCCGGTGACCAGGGAGTAGGGCCCGTGCTCGCGGGTGGCCTCGATGCACAACACGTAGGTGCCGTCGGAAACGGCCTTGCCGTCGCTGTCGGTGAGGTCCCACGCGACCGTGTAGCTGCCTGCGGCGCGGGTCGCCCCGGAGTCGGTGTCGACGCCGTCGGAGGCGGCGTACCAGCGGTGCAGTTCGGAGAGCCAGCGGTCCTGCCCGTTCTGCAGGTGCCACAGCGAGATCGTCTTGACCAGGGCGCCGTCGGTGTCCTCCACCCAGACAGCGATGTACGGGTTGCGGACCATGCCGCCGCCGGGGCCGCGGCCGCCGCCCTTGCCGCCGCCCATGCCGCCGCTGTCGGCGGTGGTGTCCGCGGCGTAGGTGAAGCCGATCGCCAGCTCGCCCGCGGAGGCGCTCACGGTGGCGGCCGGGGCGGTGCTCGCCGGCGCCGTCGTCGCCGCCGCCGTACTGGCGGCACCGGACGGCGCGAGCACCTGGGCGTCGTTCGTGCTGCAGCCGGCCAGGCCGAGCAGCGCCGAGGCCGACAACCCCTGCAGCACGGCCCTGCGCGAGACACGGGAGAAGCGGGATGGACTGGTCAAGGCGGATCTCCTCGTCGGACGCGGCTGGCGGGGTCAGCAGCACTCAACCGAACGAACCTGTGAAAATGCAGTGAGGCTGCGGTGTGTCGCCCGTGCACGAAGAGGGGACGGGGGAATTGCTTCCGTCCACCACTACCGGTTGTGGTCGGGGCGGACTTGGACCGCAATCGGAACCGTCCCCGACTCGGTCCGGGCTGGGGTCAGTCGGCGCCGAACTCCATGCCGGAGAGGTTCTGCGCCTCTTCGATCTCGGGCTCGGTGGCGTTGCCCGCGG
>JAGQUI010000493.1 GCA_020438595.1 Propionibacteriaceae bacterium
CCTCTCGCTCGGCTCCGCCTTCGGTGCGACCGACGACCCGGAGGTCGCTGTGGTGAACAACCTCGCCAAGCACGGCGTGCTGCCGGTCTTCTCCTCGGGGAACTCCGGTGACGTCACCGACGTGGGTGGGGCGCCGGGGAACGCGGCTCGAGCGCTCACCGTGGCGAGCAGCGTGGACGCGGCCAACGCCCTCGACGGGCTGAGCGTCGACTCGCCAGCGGATGTCGCGGGCACCGTCGCCGGCCAGATGTCGGTGGCCTACCCGTGGGCCACCTCCGAGCCGGTGTCCGGCACGGTGGTGAAGCTCAGCGATCCGGACAACTCCGATGGCTGCAGCGCACTGTCCTCCGCCGACGCGGCCGCTGTGGCCGGCAAGGTGGCCTGGCTGGTCTGGGACGACAACGACGCCACTCGCGAGTGTGGGTCGGTGGCGCGCAGCGCGAACGTGGTGGCCGCGGGCGCGATCGGCGCGCTGTTCACCAGCACGCTGACAGAGTTCAGTGCGGGGATCACCGGCAGCGGCACGATCCCGGTGTTCCAGCTGAACGGCCCGGCCACCGAGAAGCTGGACGCCGCGGCGACCGCAGGCACCCTCGAGGTCACCTTCGATGGCTCGCTGGCCACCTCGGAGCCGCTGTCCACCCCGTCCAGAGTGGACACGCTGTCCGACTTCAGCTCACGCGGTGCGCGCGGGCTGCCGGGCGTGGTGAAGCCCGATGTCACCGCTCCGGGCGAGACGATCATCAGCGCGGGCGTGGGCACCGGCAACGGGCGGGCCAACTACTCCGGCACCTCGATGGCGGCCCCGCACATCTCCGGCATCGCGGCGCTGGTGAAGAAGCAGCACCCGGGCTGGACGGTGGAGCAGCTCAAAGCGGCGATCATGAACACCGCCGTGCACGACCTCTACACCGGCGAGAACTCCACCGGGAAGCGCTACGGCCCGAACCGGGTGGGTGCCGGACGGACTGACGCCCGCTACGCGGTCAGCACCGACGTGCTCGCCTACAGCAGGTCCGACCGCGGCGTGGTGAGCGCGAGCTTCGGCGTCGTGGAGGCCCCGATCACCAGCTCGAAGATCACGCGTACCAAGAAGATCACCGTGGTCAACAAGGGCAAGCACACGCGGTCGATCTCGCTGAGCTACTCCGCCGTGATCAGCCAGCCCGGGGTCAGCTACTCGGTGAACCCGAGCCGGATCACGCTGAGAAGGGGCCAGTCGAGGACGGTCACGGTGACCATGACGATCCGTCCCCGGTCGCTGCGACACACGCTGGATCCGACGATGAGCGACATGACCTCGGACAGCCTGGTCGGCGACGGCTACCGGGAGTTCGTCTCGGACGCCTCCGGCCGGCTGCTGGTGAAGCCCTCGGGCAGGACGGCGCTCCGCGTCCCTGTCTACGGGGCGGCGAAGCCGGTCTCGAAGACCACCGTGGTCGCGACCACCAATACCGGTGGGAGCGTCCTCAAGGTCACCGGGAACGGGTTCGACCAGGGTTCGGGCAGCTCGGCGCTCACCTCGATCGGCTCGGCCATGGAGCTCGGTGCCAGCAGCCGCAAGCTGCCGACCTGCGCGGCACGGCAGACCTCGAACTGCGTGCTCAACGACACCGCCCGCAGCCTCGACCTGCAGTACACCGGCCTCGGTGTGATGCCGGCGGAGGACATGGGCTGGTTCGGGTTCTCCACCTGGGGGAACTGGAGCAGCATGGCGGTCTCCGGTGAGGTGGACGTCGCGGTCGACACCGACAACGACGGCGAGGCCAACTACTGGGTGGTCTACTACCCGGGTTCGGCGGACCAGCCGTTGTCGCTGATCTTCGACGCCGGCGGGCCGTTCGATGCCTACTCGGTGAACTTCCTCGACGGGCGGACGGACACCAATGTGTTCGACTCGAACACCGCGGTGCTGCCGTTCCCGCTCAGCGACCTGGGCGTGAGCGACACCGACACCTCGTTCCCGATCAAGTACCGGGTGGAGACGTACAGCTACTACGGCGACCCCAACAACGGGTCCCTTGTCGACGCCACGGACTGGGTGTCGACGGACCTGCTGCAGCCGAAGTTGACCGTGAGCGAGCCGATCTTCCCGGACGTCGCCGGCTACACGCTCGACTACAGCGTGGCCACGGCCTCGGCCGGCGCAACCAGCACCGGCACCGGGACGGACACCACGGTGAGCCGGAGGGACTCCACCCCGGTACAGGCTCTCGTGCTGCACCTGCACGGGCGGTCCGGATAGCGAGCCCAGGTGCTAGCGCTCGCTAGCTAGGCCGACGGAAGGAAGGCTGCCCGCGACACGAGGGTGCCGCGGGCAGCCGCCCGTCGGGACCGGTTCAGATGTCCCGGTAGCGGCGGGCCCTCGCGA
>JAGQUI010000494.1 GCA_020438595.1 Propionibacteriaceae bacterium
ACGATCTGCCGCACATCCTCGCTCGGCGCTGCCCGCTGGGGCAGCAGGGCGAGGATGGCGCGGGCGAGTTCGAGCGGGCTGACGCCGATCCCTGAGCCCTCCCACGGATACCTCGGGGCTACGGTGTGGGCCTTGAGGAACCGCTCGATCTCGGCCGCCACCTGCTCCTCAGTCGGCTTGGTGCGGGCAGGGGCGTCCGGACGGTAGAGGACGGTGAATGCCCAATCCTCGGCCATCTCTGCGCTCGTGTAGCCATGCTCGGCTGCGAAAGTCCACCACAGCCCGCCCGTGCCATAGAGCCAGAAGCTATTCGGCGCGGTAGGGTCATCACAGACCTGAACGATGGTCCCTGCGGGCAGCGCGTCGAGTTCGGCGGCTGTGCTGATCTGGTCGCTCACAGCGCACCCCCGAACAGCCCGGCCAGCCATGACAGGGCAGCGGCGCCGAGCAGCACGACCACCGCGACGATGGCGGTGAACACGAGCATCCAGACACAGCCCACGATGGCGTTGTGGTTCGGGCCGGCGTGCATCCAGCGCGGCAGGTCCTGGTCGGGTCTGTTGCTGCCCGACTGCAGGGTCTTGCGGTTCAGGGCGGTCATGCGTCGGCCCTCCGCAGCGGCGCAGCGGCCGCCTGCTCGACCGTCAGCGGATCAACGCCCTCCGCCTTGCACTTCCGCACGTACTGCACGTAATGGGCTGCCCTCGTCGCGGACATGCCAGCCGCTCGCGCCGCGTCGAACAGTTCCAGTTCGGTCATTGCTCTCTCCTTCGTTTGGGTGCCCGGGCTCGCCCCCCGACGAGCCCGGGCGGGGATGCCGCTACTGGTCGCCCCCCGGTGTGGCAGCGGCAGAGATGTTGAGGCCGTCTGTCTCGGCGGCCTTGAGTTGCTCGGCGCGGGCGTTGATCTGGTCGCGCAGGTCGGGGTGGGCACGGTGCCAGGTACGGAGCTGCTCTAGGTCCACGCAGTCCGCGATCTGGCCGACGGTCGGTGCGCTGGGGGTGGCCAGCTCGGTCAGCGGCTCCACGTGGTAGGTGCTGGGGCGGCCCTGGGAAATCAGGATCGGGACGTCGATGGGGCCTTCGATGTGGCTGAGCTCGGAGATCCGAGTTCCGCCCGTCTTGTCCTTTCCGTAGGTCACGTCAGGATCGCGCATGAGCTTCATCCGGCGACCGGTCCACATCCTGGACTTCTCGCCCCAGCAGTAGCCGAGAACGCGGCGCTGGTTCTTCCCCGGCTTCCACGGTCTCGGGAACTCCTCGAAGAAGACGTGGACGGGCTGTTCGCGGTCCTTCTTGACGTCCACACTCTTGACCGTGAAGACCCTCGGCCCAGACGACAGTTCAACGTTGTCGAGCTGGTCGGACTTCGGCGCCAGCGTGTCGGTGATATCTCCGTGGTCGTCCATCACTCGATCTCCAGGTCGTAGGTGCTCCGCTCGGTCATCGGCAGCCCTTCGACGGCTTCCCGGTAGTCGGCCAGCATCTGGGCCGCGTTGCGCTCGAACTCAGCAACCGCCTCGACGATCGCGCGCTGCCACTCGGGATCCGGGAACACCCGCTTCCGCCACAACGCCATGCCGCCGCTGAAGCTCACGTAGTCGCACCACTGGCGGCCCGAGACGAGCAGCCCGGCTTGGATCTGGGCCATGTTCGCGGCGGGTACCTCGTCGGCCAGCACGGACAGCAGTTGGATGCCGGAGCGCCGCGACTTGACCTCGATCAACCCGTCCTCGCCCACCAGCCCGTCCGGTGAGTAGCCGATGCTGAATCCCCAGTCGTCGCGGACGATGAAGCCGACCTGCTCGACCGGTGCCCACGTCTTGCTGTAGACCTCGCGGGCGGCCGGTTCGTCGAGCACGCCGCGCTCCATGTCCCGGTTGACGAACACCGGATCCGAGAATCCGGTGATGCGTTCGGCGACCAGGAGCGCCGTCGTGGCCTTCGCAGTGTCGCTGGTGCTCGGGCTGTAGACGGGCGGCAGGGTGGATGCGGCGACGACGCGGCGGTCGTGCGGGACCTTGATCGGTGTCGGCTCCTTGCGGCTCAGGCTGATGCACGGGTCGCCGGGCTGCTGGTGGCAGACGGGGCAGTCGGTGGACTCTGCGGGCGCGGGGCTGATCGCGATGAGCCGGCCGACCATGCTCGCGGTGACGATGCCGAGCCGGGCCGCGTACCACTCGGGGGATCGCTGCTCGAAGTCGTAGGTGCGAATCACGACAGATACCTCCACTCGATGCGGGTCACCTCGTCGGGCGGGAGGATGCCCTGCGCGATGATGAAGAACTCGCGCACGAACGCCGCCGGAGGCATCCCCGGGAAGCCCTCGCGGGCAACCTCCTCTAGCGCGTAGAAGTAGTCCTCACGC
>JAGQUI010000495.1 GCA_020438595.1 Propionibacteriaceae bacterium
GAATGGCCGCAGGACGATCAGCCCGACGAGCGCCACGGCGTACAGCACGAGGAAGATCCGCGGGTAGACGCGCAACCGCTCGGCGTTGAGCCAGTGCGGCCTGCTCGTGGTCACGGTGCCTCCCTTCGCGGCCCAGTCTGGCAAGCCGGAGCCGCTGCGGGCCGGTGGACGCGCGTGCGCTACCCTGATCAGTCGCACGAACAGCAGAAGGGCATGCCGATGACCGAGACCGCCTGGACCGACCAGGTCAAGCCGGTGGTTGCCGTCGTCGGCCGTCCGAATGTGGGCAAGTCGATGCTGGTCAACCGCATCCTCGGCCGCCGGGAGGCCGTGGTGCAGGACCTGCCGGGGGTGACCAGGGACCGGGTCAGCTACGACGCGGAGTGGAACGGTCGCGAGTTCGTGATCGTCGACACGGGCGGCTGGGCGCCGGACGCGAAGGGCATGGCCGCGCAGATCGCCGAGCAGGCGGAGCTCGCGATCGGTGCCGCCGACGTGGTGCTGTTCGTGGTGGACGCCGCCGTCGGCACCCAGGACGTGGACGAGGCCGTCGTGGAGGTGCTGCGGCGCAGCCGCAAGCCGGTGGTGCTCGCGGCGAACAAGGTGGACGACCTGCGCCTGGAGGCCGACGCGGCCGCGATGTGGAACCTGGGGCTCGGCGAGCCGCACCCGGTGTCGGCGATGCACGGACGCGGCACCGGCGACCTGCTGGACGCGATGCTGGCGGTGATGCCGGAGGCGCCCCGGGCCGGCGAGCAGGAGATCGGGGGTCCTCGGCGGGTGGCGATCATCGGCCGTCCCAACGTGGGCAAGTCGTCGCTGCTGAACAAGGTGGCGAACGCGCGCCGGGCGGTGGTCGACAACGTGGCCGGCACCACGGTCGACCCGGTCGACGAGCTGGTCGAGGTCGGTGGCGTGGTCTACCGGTTCATCGACACCGCGGGCCTGCGCCGCCGGGTGAAGGAGGCGTCCGGGCACGAGTACTACGCCGCACTACGCACCCAGAGTGCGATCGAGCGGGCCGAGGTGTGCGTGGTGGTGCTGGACTCGTCCGAGACGATCAGCGACCAGGACCTGCGCATCCTGACCATGGTCGAGGAGGCCGGCAAGGCGCTGGTGATCGCGTACAACAAGTGGGACCTCACCGACGAGGAGCGGCGCCGCTACCTGGCCCGGGAGGTGGAGCAGGACATCCGGGCGTTCGCCTGGGCGCCGAGCGTGAACATCTCCGCGCTCACCGGACGCAACGTCGACCGGCTCTCGAAGGCGATCGAGGAGGCGCTGGAAGGCTGGGAGACCCGGGTCTCGACGGGCAAGCTGAACGCCTTCCTCGGCCGGCTGGCCGCGGCGCACCCGCACCCGGTCCGGGGTGGCAAGCAGCCACGGATCCTGTTCGGCACCCAGGCGCACAACTGCCCGCCGACGTTCGCGCTGTTCACGTCCGGCCAGTTCGACCCGCAGTACGTGCGGTTTGTCGAACGCCGCCTCCGCGAGGACTTCGGGTTCCGGGGGTCTCCGGTGCACGTCGAGGTACGAGCGCGGGAGAAGCGCAAGGCCAGGTGAGCCCCGGATGAGCGGGAGTGACGTGCTCTGGCCCATCGGGGGAGCCTTCGCGCTGGTGGGCGGGATCTTCCTGGCCGCGCTGGTGCTGAGGAGCCGGCGGATGCGCCGCTGGTCACGGGCGGCCGGCACCGTGCGGGGGCTCGACGGGTCGACCGGCCGGGGCCGCGGGTTCTTCGTGGGTTTCGAGTTCGTCGACCATCGCGGGTTCCAGCACTCGGGGCGCTCGTCGATGCGGGTCTCCCCGGCGCCGGCGGTCGGCTCGACGGTGACGGTGCGCTACAACCCGGACAACCCGCTGGAGAACGACGCCGACCTGGTGGTGGTGACACTGGTCCTCGCCATCATCGGTGGGGTGTTCACGCTGGTCGGACTGGGGCTGCTCACGGTGGCGGCCGTGCTCCGGTTCGCGCCGCCGTTCTGACCTCCGCAGCAGCGAATCAGGTGCGGGGTGGACCGAGTAAGGAACCGTCCCCAACTTGGTCCGCTGCCGGTGGACCGAGTAAGGAACCGTCCCCAACTTGGTCCAGGCAGCCCGGGGGAGGGGCTCAGCTCTGCGGCGGGTCCTGGTCCGAGGGCGGCCACTGGCCCTGCTGACCGTTCCAGCCCTGCTGCGGCGGATTCTGCTGGCCGCCCCACTGCTGCGGCGGGTTCTGCTGCTGGCCGCCCCACTGCTGTGGCGGCTGGGTCTGCCCGGGCGCCTGCCAGCCGGGGGACTGCCAGCCCGTCCCTGAGCCGGGCTGGCCCTGCGGCGGGTAGGTCTGTGGCGGGGACGGTTGCTGGGGCTGGCCGTAGTACTGG
>JAGQUI010000496.1 GCA_020438595.1 Propionibacteriaceae bacterium
CGTGCCCATCCCCGCGATCCCGAGTCCGACCGAGCCATTGGAGCGCACGCGCTCGGATTCGCGGTCCTTGCCACGGCGCGCTCCCTGGCGCCGGGGAACTCGACAGAGAGTCAGGCCACAGTGGCGAAGCCGCCGGTCCAGGGGACCTTCTCGCCGACGGCGAGGGTGAGCTGGAGGAAGCCGAGGGACTCGAGTTCGTGTGCACGGGCCAGAGCGCCAGCATCGATCGCCGCGACTCCGCCGGCCGCGACAGCCTCGGCCAGGGTCTGCTTCGCCGCAGCGTCATCCCCGGCGATCAGCACGGTGGTCTGGTTCTCGCCGACCTTCTTGGCTGCGAGGGTCGCGGCGAAGGTGGTGTTGAACGCCTTCAGCACCTTGGCATTGGGCAGTGCGGCCTGGATGCCGGCGGCTGCCGAGCTTCCATCCGGCACCACCAGGGAATCGAAGGTCTCGAAGTTGAGCGGGTTGGTGATGTCGACGACCACCTTGCCGTCCAGCTGCGGGCCGTACGCGGCGATGATCCCGCTCACGGCCGGGTAGGGCACCGCGAGCACCACGACGTCACCGTCGAGTGGTGTGCTGCCGACCTGTTCCTTGCTGATGTAGCTGACGCTGCCGCCGCCGTCAGCGAGCAGGCCGCCGATCGCGTTGGCCATGTTGCCGGTGCCAATGATGGTGAATGTGGTCATCAGGAGTCTCCTTGGGAGCGATTGGTTGTATCTACAACCGTTACCCTAGCCGGAAATAGTTGTACATGCAACTATCTGCTAGGATTCGTCCATGAGTATCCCGGCACTGACCCAGCCCGAGCGCGTCGCCGTCGCCCGGCTGCAGGCCATGCTCGAGCTGCTACCGACCGCGCTCGACCGGGAGTTGGCGCCCGCCGGCCTGACGGCCTTCGAGTTCACCCTGCTTGAGGCGCTGGCTGAGGCCGACCAGCACCGGCTGCGACTCTCCGCGCTCGCTGCTCGCACCAACGCCACCCTCCCCCGGCTGTCCCGAGTGGTCACCGCCCTGGAGCGCAAGCAGCTGGTCGAGCGCGTCGCCTGTCCCTCCGACGGCCGTGCCACGAACGCAGTGCTCACCCCAAACGGCCTCGCGGCCTACACCGAAAGCCGCGGGCTCCACGCGGAGGCGGTGCGTACCTTCGTCCTGGACGGGCTCGACCACGACGACGTCGACCAACTCGCCCGCCTCACCTACGCGGTCCTCACCCGACTCGATCCACAGGCCCGCTACGGAATCACCACGGACGGGATCGCCTGTGCAGCGGATCCCAGCGCCGCAGACGGGCCCGCCTCGGACGACCCGACCTGTTCCGCAGATCCCCCCGCCTGCCCTGCGGATCCCGCACTCCTTCCGAGCACCGCGATCGGCGCTGCCGCTCCGTCCTGATCCGGCAAGGGCTCACTCATCGGCGGCCCTGCACCGGAGTAGGCTCGCGGCAGAGGTCCGTGAACTCACACGTTGCGACACCGTTCGCGTAGTTCGCCAGCAGATCCGTCAGGACCTGCGGGTCGGTGACCAGGATGCGCAGGGTCTCGCGGACCCGCTGATCCGGCAGATCCGGTCCTGGCGCTGGGGTGGAGCGACGTCGGCCTGATCACCGCCCGCGCTGGCGACATGATCGCGAGGCTTCCCTGATGCTACCTGGCCGGCAGGCGGGCGGATTTGCGCGCTCGAACAGCTGAGAAGCGTTGAGCGGCCTGCCAGCGTCCAGAGTGCAAATCGACTCGCGACCTGGGCGCCGGCTCGAGCGGTCACCCCGACTCGTCGGGCGATGCTTTCCAACAGGCCTGCCTCGGCGACCGTGAGGCATGGAGCAGGAGGTCGGTGCGCGGTTGCGTCTGGGCCATCCGCTGACCGGTGATGGCGTCGATCTGTACGAGCTCAACGAGGCATTCGCATCCCAGGCACTGCCCTGCACCTGTCGGCGGCCACGAGAAACTGCCCAGTGACGGCCACGAAAGTGCCCGCTGGCGGTCATGAGTTCTGCCCGGTGGCGGTCACGGGATCTGCCCGGATGTGACGTTGCTCCGGCCGCGTCTGTGCGGTTGGGGCCCCTTCCTCGGGTGCGATGAGCGGTGCTGATGCGCTGTTCACGCCCGAGGAAGGGACACCTTGAAGTCTGCCGAGGAGATCATGGAAATTCTGGATGCTTACGACCTGACCGGGTCGTTGCGGGACGCGGCCGAGTTGGCCGGCTGCTCGCACCACACGGTAAAGCGGTACGTCGAGGCCCGCGAGAAGAAGGCGGGCCGGTCGGCCCCGCCGGTGAGGCGGGAACAGCTGATCGACCCGTTCTTGGCGAAGGTTGAGGAATGGGTCGACCGCTCGCACGGGAAGGTTCGCGCCGAC
>JAGQUI010000497.1 GCA_020438595.1 Propionibacteriaceae bacterium
GGACCGCTTCGCCGCGGGCGCCACGCTCACCGCCGACGGACGCGCGCTCACCGTCACCGGGCACTCCTGGCAGCAGGGCCGGCTCGTGGTGGGCTTCGCCGGCGTCGGCGACCGCACCGCGGCCGAGGCCCTGCGCGGGCTGGACCTCTGGGCGGACGGCCCGGCCGAGGCGATCGATGACGACGAGTTCCACGACACCGAGCTGATCGGGCTCGTCGCCCTGGACCCGTCCGGCGCGCGGCTCGGCGAGGTGGTCGCCGTGCAGCACCACCCGGCGCAGGACCTGCTGGTCGTCCGTACGTCCTCGGGCGAGCGGTTGGTGCCGTTCGTGGCAGAACTGGTGCCCGAGGTCGACCCGGCGGCCGGACGCGTCGTGATCGACCCGATCCCGGGCCTGCTCGACGAGGTGCCCGATGCGGATTGACGTGGTCAGCATCTTTCCCGACTACTTCGCGCCGCTGGCGCTCTCGCTGGTCGGCAAGGCCGTCGAGTCAGGGATCGTGAGCCTCGGCGTCCACGACCTGCGGCACTGGACGCACGACCGCCACCGCACCGTCGACGACACCCCGTACGGCGGCGGCGCCGGCATGGTGATGAAGCCCGAGCCGTGGGGCGAGGCGCTGGACGAACTCGTGCCCGGGAACGGGCCCGCCCCGCTGCTGGTCGTGCCGACGCCCGCCGGCGTCCCGTTCAGCCAGGCGCTCGCCCACGACCTCGCCGGCCGCGAGTGGCTGCTGTTCGCCTGCGGACGCTACGAGGGCATCGACGCCCGCGTGGTCGAGCACGCGGCCACCCGGATGGACGTGCTCGAGGTGAGCCTGGGCGACTACGTGCTGAACGGGGGAGAGGTGGCTGCGCTGGCGATCACCGAGGCGGTCGTGCGGCTGCTGCCGGGCGTCCTCGGCAATCCGGAGTCACTGGTCGAGGAGTCCCACGGCTCCGAACTGGAAGGGCTGCTGGAGTACCCCGTGTACACCAAGCCCGCGAGCTGGCGGGGACTGGAGGTGCCGCCGGTGCTGCTCTCCGGGCACCACGGCCAGGTCGCGGAATGGCGGCTGGCGCAGGCCAGGGCGCGCACCGCCGAGCGGCGACCGGACCTCCTCGACGGCCGCAATTAGGCAACGTCCTCCTTGCCCAAATCTGCTGAACCGCCGTCCCGTCCAGTCCCTGTCCGAAC
The DNA here is from genome assembly GCA_020438595.1 of Propionibacteriaceae bacterium. The sequence goes on from JAGQUI010000497.1 coordinate 1,178, forward strand.
TCTGAGACCCGCCGTGCCGGAAAGGGGGCTGGTGGCGGAAGGACGTGCCGATCCTCACTAGTGTGTGGCTGTGGCGACAACGACTCTTACCCCTCATCAGAGAGCTGTCCGATCAACCGTCGCGCTGAAGGCCCTGATGGCCGTCACCGGGTTGATCCTGATCGCGTTCCTTCTGATGCACATGTTCGGCAACCTCAAGATGTTCATCGGGCCCGAATCCTTCAACCACTACGCAGAGTGGCTGAAGGGGCAGACCGCGGACGGTGGCATCCTCTACCCGATCCTGCCCGCGGGCTGGTTCATCTGGGTCTTCCGTGCGGTGCTGCTGGCAGCCGTCGTGCTGCACATGTACTCCGCGATCACCCTGTGGAACCGCGCGCTGGCGGCGAATCCCTCGACGTACGAGGCGAAGCGCAAGCTGGCGCAGACCTACTCGGCGCGCACCATGCGCTGGGGCGGCGTCATCCTCGCCGGCATCCTGATCTTCCACCTGCTGCAGTTCACCGTCCACGCCACCCTGATCGCCGGGCCGTTCAAGGACAGCCCCTACGACATGGTGATCGGTGAGTTCCAGATCTGGTGGATGGTGCTCGTCTACGCGATCTGGATGGTCACGGTGTGCATGCACATCCGGCACGGCTTCTGGAGCGCGTTCGCCACGCTCGGCGCCAACACCAGCGCCACGGCCCGCGCCATCCTGAACGGCTGCGCCTGGGCGATCGCGCTCATCCTCTACATCGGCTTCATGGTCATGCCGGTGTCGGTGCTCTTCGGATGGATTGGTGCATGATGACGACGACGACGAAACCCGCGGCCAGGACCGCGAAGCCCCTGCCCGGCGCCGACTTCTTCACCCTCGGTGCGGACATCGCCGACACCAAGGCGCCCGGTGGCCCGATCGACAAGAAGTGGAGCACTCGCCAGTTCGAGGCGAAGCTGGTCAACCCGGCCAACCGCCGCAAGCTGACCGTGATCATCGTCGGCACCGGCCTGGCCGGTGGCGCGGCGGCCGCCAGCCTCGGCGAGGCCGGCTACAACGTGCTGAACTTCTGCTACCAGGACAGCCCGCGGCGGGCCCACTCGATCGCCGCTCAGGGCGGCATCAACGCGGCCAAGAACTACCGCAACGACAACGACTCGACCTACCGGCTGTTCTACGACACGGTCAAGGGCGGCGAC
>JAGQUI010000498.1 GCA_020438595.1 Propionibacteriaceae bacterium
TTCGATGCCGAATCCTTCTGGGCGAAGGACTTCACCACCCCGAGGACGTGCTCGTGGCCGCTGCCGGCCTGACCGAGCTCGCGCACGGCCTGGTGCAGGGCCGAGGCCAGCGGCCGGCGCAGCGACTGCTCCGGGCGCGCCTCGAGCTTGCCGGTGCCCCAGCCGGCCCGCACCGCGGCCGAGCGCAGCGCGTTGAGCAGGACGGTCTTGCCGACTCCGCGCAGGCCGGTGAGCACGATCGAGCGCTCGGGCCGACCCCGGGGCACCCGCTCGAGGACGATGTCGAAGGCGTCGAGCTGCTCGTCCCGGCCGGCGAGCTCCGGGGGGCGCTGGCCGGCGCCAGGGGCGTACGGGTTCCGGATCGGGTCCACGCCGGCAGGCTATCGCACGATCTACGACTGTCTAGGACCAAAGCAATACATCGGGATAGTCCCCGATCGAAGCCGATCGTCGCCTACTGGTAGGCCCCCGGCGTCACGCTCCACACCGCGTCAGCGAAGAGGCCGACGATCTGGGTGGGGTCGGTGGCGACGCTGGCGGTGCCGCCGGTCGTGGTCGCGATGCGCGAGAGCACGGCCTGGTCCGGGCCGTCCCCGATGCCCAGCAGCATGAGCCGGACCGGGGCGGCCGGGTCCTGCGCCGCCTGCAGCTTCGCGACGAGCTCGTCCTCGGACATCCCGCCCGTGGGGTCGTCGTTCTTGCCGTCGGTCACGACGATGACGATGCTCTGCTGGTCGGGGGTGTGCAGCGTCTTGGCGTTCTCGTACGCCGCCCAGATCGTGTCGTAGAGGCCGGTGTCCCCCTGCAGCAGGGTCGGCAGCCGATCGGTCGCACTCTTCATCGCGGCGGCCTGCGATGACGGGTCGGTCGCCGAGCCCAGGATGGCCATCGGCAGCAGCTCGCGGTAGTCGACGCCGCCGGGCCGCTGGTTGCTCGAGAACACCCACAGGCTCGCCGACGACGTCGGGTTCATCTTCCCCAGGGCCTCCTGGACCGCCTGCGCGGCCAGCGCGATGCGGGTCGAGTCGCCGACCGGCTCCTTCATGGACCCGGACACGTCAACGACGACGCTCAGGCGCAGGTCCCGACTCAGGCGGGCCCAGTCGGCGCGGATCTGGTCGAAGGTCGAGACCTTGAGCCCTGGCACCGACCCGGGGAGCTGCGAGGGCACGCCAGCAACCGACTCCTCACGAGCGTCATCGACACGGAATCCGGCCTTGACGAAGGCCTCAGTCGTCGCCTTCGAGGTCAAGGCACTCTGCACGGCCAACAGCGCGCGCGTGCTCGCGGAGTCAAGGTCTCCCACGGCCACCACCGGGAAGTCCAGCCGCGGAGGCCCTTCAGCGGGTGTCATGGCCTTGACCTGCTGCGCCCCGGCCGAGGCGTTGTAGGCGATCAGCTGCTGCTCCGTCGCGGGAAAGAGCCTGGCGTCGGCGGCGGCCTTGGTGGCCCAGGCCGGGATGTCCGGGGTGGGCAGGGCGCTCGCGACCGTGTCGAAGAAGGCCTTGCCCATGGCGTCCTGCGCCGCCGCCACGCCTTCGAGCTGCTGCCAGACCGCCGTGAAGGCCAGGGCGCTCGGCGTGGAGGCGGACGGGTCGGCAGCCGTGACGGGCTGGCTGGCCAGAATGGCGATCCACGACTGCACACCGGTGTTTGCCTCGGTGGCGATCGGTGCGGGGACCCCGAGCACCACCGGGGTCTGGGCGACGGACTTCTTGACCTCCAGCGGCAAGGTCTTCGAGGCCTTGCCCAGCGCCGCTGTGAGGCTCTCCACCCAGAGACTCGAGTCCGGGATCCACACCTGGGCCGGGGCGGCCCCACCGACGGCGGCCTGCGCGAACGCGACAGGAGTGGTGCTGGTGACCGTCACCTTGACGCAGCCCTCCGCCTTGTCCGCAAGCGGCGCAAGGGCGGTGCCCACGAGAGGCGCGACATCGGGAGCGGCAGCCACGGTCAAGGGCGTGCAGGCAGCGGGGCCGCCGATGCCCGCGATCACGCCACGATCACGAGCAAGCACCCACCACAGGGCCCCGGCCACCAGCCCGACGACGACGAGCCCGACCAGGAGGGGCAGCAACAGGCCACCGCGACGACGGCCGCGGGCACCCGATCCTGCCCCGGCGCGCCGCTCCCTGCGTGAAGCACCCGAGGCCGCTGAGTGTCGACCCACGAGGCCACGCTAGGGCATCGGCCGGTCCGCTTGGCGCGAACCCCGGGCTTCACCCCGTCCGCGGCCCGGACGGGAAGGACGTGCTCACTTGAGGAACTTGCTCGTCCGACGGTCGGCGAGGGGCTTGCCGCCGGTCTGGCAGGTCGCGCAGTACTGCAGGGAGGAGTCCGCGAAGGACACC
>JAGQUI010000499.1 GCA_020438595.1 Propionibacteriaceae bacterium
CGTCGCGAACGCGGCGGAGATCGCCGACGAGTACAACGTGCCGCTGTGGATCCACTCCGCCGACCGCGACCTGCTCACCGAACCCGCAGCCGGCCTCGGCGCGGACGGTGCCGCGCTGGTGCGGCAGCTGCTCACCACGCCCATGGCCGAGCCGGCCCGGGTGGAGGAGTTCGACGGCCTCACCGAACTGAACATCGCCCGGCTGAACTTCAGCGTCGCCCACGCGCCGGGCCACACCGAGGGCTCGGTGCTGCTCGGGCTGGACTACAACGGACGCAACGCCCAGATCACCCGGCTCGTCTTCTGCGGCGACGTGGTGTTCGCGGGATCGGTTGGGCGCACCGATCTGCCGGGCGGCGACCAGAAGGTGATGAGCCGGACGCTGCGCGAGGTCGTCCTCGCGCTGCCGGACACCGTCGCGCTGCTGCCCGGCCACGGGCCGCAGACGACCATGGCGCGGGAACGCACCACCAACCCGTACCTCCAGCCGGCCGCGGTGGGGATCTGAATGGCGAGGCCCAGGCCATTGTCGGGCTTCCCCGAGTTCACCCCCGCCGGACGGATCGTCGAGCAGCGCGTGCTGGCCAGCCTGGCCGACACCTTCGAGCTGCACGGGTTCGGGTCCATCGAGACCCGCGCGGTCGAGCAGATGGATCAGCTCACCCGCAAGGGCGAGATCGACAAGGAGGTGTTCGTGGTGCGGCGCCTGCACGCCGACCCCGACGCCGCCGACGAACTGGGCCTGCACTTCGACCTGACCGTCCCGTTCGCGCGCTACGTGCTGGAGAACTCCGGGCACCTGCAGTTCCCGTTCCGCCGCTACCAGATCCAGAAGGCGTGGCGCGGCGAGCGCCCGCAGGAGGGCCGCTACCGCGAGTTCACCCAGGCCGACATCGACATCGTCGGCGCGGAGGCCCTGGCCGCGCACCACGACGCCGAGCTGCCCCTGGTCACACTGGAGGCGCTGGAGAAGCTGCACGTCGACTTCGGGGTGCCGCCGGCCACGATGAGCGTCAACAACCGCCAGCTGAGCGAGGGGTTCTACCGCGGGCTCGGGGTCGAGGACCACCTCGCCGTGCTGCAGCGCGTCGACAAGCTGGACAAGATCGGGCCGGACGCGGTCGCGGAGCTGTTGGTCGACGAGGTGGGGCTGAGCCGGGCCGCGGCCGCCAAGTGCCTCGACCTGGCCGGGATCCGGAGCGCGGACACGGCCTTCGTCGACCGGGTCGCCGCGCTGGGCGTGGAGCACCCGCTGCTCACCACCGGCCTGGAACTGCTGGCGGACGTGGTCGGCGCCGCGGCCGCGATCGTGCCCGGCCGGCTCGTCGCCGACCTGAAGATCGCGCGCGGCCTCGACTACTACACCGGCACGGTCTACGAGACCACGATGGCGGGTTATGAGTCGATGGGGTCGATCTCCTCGGGCGGACGCTACGACTCGCTCGCCTCGGACGGACGCAGCACCTACCCCGGCGTCGGGCTCAGCATCGGCGTCAGCCGCATCCTCGTCCCGCTGGTCGGCAAGGGCGTGCTCTCGGCGTCCCGGCCGGTGCCCACCTGCGTCCTGGTCGCCGTGGACTCCGAGGAGACCCGCTTCGAGGCGACCGCCACCGCGACCCGGCTGCGCGCCCGCGGGATCCCCTGCGAGGTGGCTCCCAAGGCGGACAGGTTCGGCAAGCAGATCCGCTACGCCGACCGGCGCGGCATCCCGTTCGTCTGGTTCGGCACCGGCGAGGTGAAGGACATCCGCAGCGGCGAGCAGGTGCCCGCCGACCCGGATGCTTGGCTGCCGCCGCAGGCGGACCTGCGCCCGGGCGTCGTAAGATCGCCTCTGGCCTGATTTCGCAGGCCCCGGAAAGGAACAACTCGTGATTCGCACCCACCAGGCAGGTTCGCTGCGCCCCGAGCACGTCGGCACCACGGTCACCCTGGCCGGCTGGGTGGACCGGCGCCGGGATCTCGGCGGGGTCGCCTTCCTCGACCTGAGGGACGCCAGCGGCATCGTCCAGGTGGTCGTGCGCGACGACGTGCTGGCGACCTCCGGCGCGCACGGGCTGCGCAACGAGTACTGCATCGCCGTCACCGGCCCGGTGGAGGCGCGCTCGGCCGACACCGTGAACCCGAACCTGGCCACCGGCGAGGTGGAGGTCGCGGTCGCGACGCTGGAGGTGCTGAACCCGTCCGCCCCGCTGCCGTTCCAGATCGACGAGCGGGTGAACGTGGGCGAGGAGGCCCGGCTGAGGTACCGCTACCTCGACCTGCGCCGCCCGGCCCCGGCCGCGGCGATCCGGCTGCGTTCGGAGGTGAGCCGGGTGGCCCGCGAGGTGCTCGCCGCGCGGGACTTCGTCG
>JAGQUI010000049.1 GCA_020438595.1 Propionibacteriaceae bacterium
CCTATCGCGGCGCGCTGGAGGCGGTGCGGGAGGCGAACGCCCGGCTGCGGGGGATCCCGATGCGGGCGGGAGGGCTGGTCCCCGAACAGGTCGGGGCGGCGTTGCGCGCCCGGCCGAGGCTGCTCTACTGCCAGACCGGGATCCACAACCCGACCGGACGGACGATGGCCGCCGGCACGCGCCGCGAACTCGCCGGGATCATCAACCAGAACGGCCTGGTCACGATCGAGGACCGCTGCTCAGCGGACCTCACCCTGCGCGGGCCCGAGCTGGTGCCGGGGCTGGCGCCGCTGGTGGACCCCGAGTTGATGATCCTGATCGGCACCGGCTCCAAGCTGTTCTGGGGCGGCATCCGGGTCGGCTGGATCCGGGCGTCGGAGAGCCGGATCCTGGCGCTCACCGAGCTGCTCAAGGCCGTTCAGCTGGGGTGTTCGGTGATCGACCAGATGATCGGCGCCGAACTGATCCGGCGGACGGCGGACGCCCGCCGCGAACGCCGGCAGATGCTGGCCGCCGCGCTGCCGCTGGCCGAGCAGCAGGTCGCGGAGGTGTTCCCCGAGTGGCGCTGGGACCCGATCGACGGCGGCGCCGGCCTGTGGGTCGACACCGGGACGGACGCACTCACCCTGGTCGAGCGGGCCAAGCGGCAGGGGGTGAAGCTCGTGGCCGGACCGAGCTTCTCCGCCCACGGCGGCCAGCGCACGATGGTCCGGCTACCGGTGTGGCACGAGCCGGCCATGCTGCGGGAGGGCCTCGAGCGGATCCGTTGAGGCCGGTCGGGAACTCCGCGCGGCCGGTGGGAACAGGCGCCAGAATTGGCTAGGCCCCGCCCTGGATGGAAGGCGGGGCCGCGTCCCCTATCCCTAAAGGACCGCCAATGGCGAAATCACCTGCGGTGAGTCTAGTCCCCCGTTCGGGGGAATCCAGCCAGGTTGGCTGAGAGTTTCGTGTGGATCTGTACGGACATCTGGGAATGAAGGGGCGCGAGACATTGCCGCGGGACGCATCCCGGCGGACCGCGCCGGAGGCGTGTCGATCGCGCAAGGTGGCAGATCCCGCCCCCACCTCGTCGTCGGTTCGATGGGCTAGTCTCGATGCCGATCCAACCGGAGGCGCAATGGCTGAGCTTGGGATTGGAGAGGTGCTGGACCTCGACCAGCTGCACAAGATGCTCGAGGACTTCTCCGAGGCGACGGGACTGGCAACGGTCGCTGTCGACACCCGCGGTATACCCGTGACGCCAGCGTGCGCGTTCACCGACTTCTGCCAGATGATGCGCACCGACCCGATGCGCGACAAGCTCTGCCACGGCTGCGACGCCCACGGCGGGCTCCAGTCGCTGATCGAGGGCTCGCCGCAGGCGTATCGCTGCCACTCCGGCCTGGTCGACTTCTCGGTGCCGGTCACCGACGGCGACAAGTACGTCGGCGCCATCCTGTGCGGTCAGGTCCGGGTGCCCGAGTCGGAGCAGCCCGACTTCCTGACCAGCAGTTCGGGCTGGCGCAGGGACGGCGAGCTGGTCGAGCTGTACGACCAGGTGCCCACGTCCAACCTGCGCCGGATCGCGGCCGCGGCGAAGACGCTGCTCGGGCTCAGCCTCGGCATCGACGGTGTGCGCAGCCGTCCGCGGAGGTCGTCGCCGCAGCCGGATGGCCCGCAGAACCTCCCGCTGCTCAGCCTCGTGCCCTACCACAGGCCCGCCGAAGGGGAGCCCGAACCCGTCAGCGCACCGGTCGAGGCTCCCGAGGGGTACGCCGTGCTCCGGGAGGCGATGGACACCGAGGACCTGGCCACCGCCTACGCCGAAGCCAGCCGGCTGCTCGATGCGGCCTACTCGCAGTCCGGAGACGTGCGCGAACACCTCTCCGCCCTGGAGGACATGGTGCTCGACGTGACCAGGGACTGCGCGCCGCGCCTGAGCGCCCACCTGACCCAGGTGGTGCAGCGCCAGCGCGACCGGCGCACGGCGTCCGCGAACCGCTACCAGTCGCAGCTGTACTTCGAGCGGCTGCTCGGCATGATCCTGGACGAGATCGTGCGGTCGCGCCCGCACCGGCGTCGCGACCTGCGCGACCTGCTCAACGACATCGCGCGGCACCCGAACCGGGCGCTGTCGCTGACCGAGGCCGCGGCGGCCACGCACTGGTCGCCGGGGCACCTGTCGAAATTGTTCAAATCCGTCACGGGGTACACATTCGTGTCGTATGTGACGGCCTGGCGGATCTCCCGCGCGCAGCTGATGTTAGCTTCCACCCAGATGCCGGTGCAGAAGATCGCTGCGGAGCTCGACTTCAACCAGGTCAACTACTTCTCGCGGGTCTTCAGGGCGCACACGGGTGTGTCCCCCAGCGAGTACCGGCGCCAGTTCTCTTCGCGTGACGGGAGACCCGCCGGTGTTTCGCTTCCAACTCACCACCACCCTCTGCTACGGGCCTGACTCGCTCTCCGCGCTGTCCGACCTCGACGGGCGGCGCGTTCTGATCATCACGGACGCCTTCATGGCGACCACCCCGCTGATGGACCAGGTCCGCAACGCCCTGTCGGCAGCAACGGTGGAGGTGTTCGACCAGGTGATCCCGAACCCGGACATCGCCGCCGTGGCCGCCGGGCTCCGGGCCTTCCTCGCCTTCGAGCCGGAGGCGATGGTCGCCCTCGGCGGCGGCTCGCCGATCGACACAGCCAAGGCCGTCCGCAAGCTCGCGCTGGAGCAGGGCCACCGCACCGACGCCGGCTTCTACGTGATCCCCACCACCAGCGGCACCGGCTCGGAGGTGACGTCCTTCGCCGTCGTCACCGATCCGCACAGCCACGCCAAACTGCCCCTGACCTCGGCGGACATGCTGCCGGATGTGGCCATCCTCGACCCGGAGGCCGTCGCGACGGCTCCGCCTCGCCTCGTCGCCGACTCCGGCATGGACGCGATCAGCCACGCGATCGAGGCCTACGTCGCGCTCGGCCACAACGATTTCTCTGACGCCCTCGCCGAGAAGGCCCTGCGGATCGCCGACACCTACCTGGTGCGCAGCTTCCGCAGCGCCACCGACCTCAAGGCCCGCGAGCACCAGCACACGGGAGCCACCATGGCCGGGATCGCGTTCCAGAACTCCGGCCTGGGGATCGTGCACGGCCTCTCGCACTCCATCGGCGGGTCGTTCAAGGTCGCCCACGGGCGGCTGAACGGGATCCTGCTGCCGCACGTGATCGAGTACAACGCGGACGTGCTCGGAATCCGCCCCAGCCACGTCTCCGAGGTCGGCCGCCGCTACGTCAGCCTGGCCCGGGCGATCGGGCTGACCGCGTCCAGCGACCGCAACGTGGTGTTCGGCCTGGTCGGCTGGCTGGAACGGGTGCGTCGCGAACTCGAGATGCCGGGCAGCATGACCGAGGCGGGCATCGATGCGAACGAGTTCCGTGCGGCGATCCCCGCGCTGGCCGCCACCGCCCGGAAGGACTTCTGCACGTCCGGAAACCCCGTCCCCGCCACCGAGGGCGACCTGGCCGGCATCCTGCACGCCATCGTCTGACCCGGCGCAGAACGGGGGCGGTCCTCATTCCCCGTCGGTCTCGCAGGGCGACGCGGAAGGAGAACCGTCCCCATTCCCCCGTCGGTCAGGCGAGGCGGGTGGTCAGGGCGGGGATGCCGGCCCCGGTGATCGAGGAGACCTCGAAGACCTCGGTGGCTCCGGCGAGGCGGAGGTGGCTCGCCGCCGTGCGCACCTGGCCGGGGCCGGCGATGTCGGTCTTGGTGACCACGCCGATCGAGGGGGGCATGAAGAACGTGGTGAAGCCCGGCGGGAACTTCGCCTCCGCGACCGTCGCGGACGCCAACAGCACCACCAGTTCGGTCTCGAAGGACGCCAGCCGCAGCGCGTGCTTGAACCACGGCATCTCGAGGTACTCGCCGGGGGTGTCGACGACGGCGCGATCGGTGTAGATGGTCTCGGTCTTCGTGTAGGCGAACTCCTCGCCGTGCAGGCGCTGCAGCAGTGTGGTCTTACCGCAGCCGACGCTGCCGACCAGCAGGATCCGCTTCACGTGCGGGTCAGCGGCGGACGGGCGAAGCCGAGCTCGTCACAGAGCACGCCGACCACGTTCTCCACCGCCGACTGCACGTCGGTGAGCCGGCCGATCACGACCAGTGAGCCGGAGAACCGGTCCACGAAACCCAGCTCGACGGACGCGGCCTTGGTGGCCACGTCGGCCGCGATTATCGCGGCCTCACTAGGGGTGATGGTCATCACGCCGATGGCACCGTCCTGCTGGGCGAGGCCGACCTTCGGGTACAGCCGCGCGTCCGGGTTCGCCACCACGTGGGCCAGCGTGACCTGCTTGCCCGGGACGAACTCCTGGATGATGCGCTGCTTCTCCGACATCGCCGCCTCTCGCGTCGCGCGTCCCCGGTGGACCGAGTTCGGAACCGTCCCCAACGTGGTCCGCGGGCGTGCTGAACAGCCCCATCGTCGGCGCGCCGGCCGGGGGTGTCAACCAGCCGGGCAGTCCTGTGCAGAGTTGCACGAAACGGTCGTCGGGCTTGCACTTTCTGGTCACGTTCCCGTGCCCCAAGGTGCCCGAAAGTGGCGGTTGCAGGTGCGTTTATTGCCCCGTCCAGCGCCGTAGCCTCGCTACGAAATACCGCCGTGCGTATTGGCGTGCGGCCCACCGACCCAACGGAGGAGTCTGGAATGCAAGAAGCCCTCGGAATGGTGGAGACGAAGGGTTTCGTCGCCGCTGTTGAAGCCGCAGACGCAATGGTCAAGTCGGCCAACGTAGTCCTGATCGGAAGCCAGCGGGTGGGCTCAGGCCTGGTCACCGTGCTGGTGCGTGGCGATGTCGGCGCCGTCAAGGCAGCCACCGACGCCGGTGCCGTTGCAGCCCAGAACGTGGGCGAGCTCGTCTCCGTGCACGTGATCCCGCGTCCGCACACCGACGTGGAGAAGATCCTCCCGTCGGCTGAGAAGTGAGGTCGTGAACACCCATGGCAAGTGAAGAACTGGTCAACCAGATCATGAGCGCCGTCATGTCGAAGATCGACGCCAAGGCCGAGCCCGCCGCGGCCGCCCCGGCACCAGCCGGCGCCCGTCCGGCCAGCACCGAGTACGTCGGCTGCAACCCGCTCGGCGACACGATCGGCCTGGTCATCGCCAACGTCGACCCGCAGATCCACGCGCTGATGAAGATCGATCCCAAGTACAAGTCGATCGGCATCCTGGGCGCCCGCACCGGCGCCGGCCCGCACATCTTCGCGGCCGACGAAGCGGTGAAGGCGACCAACACCGAGATCGTCACGATCGAACTCCCCCGCGACACCAAGGGTGGCGCCGGTCACGGCTCCCTGATCATCTTCGGTGCCGAGGACGTCTCCGACGCCCGCCGGGCCGTGGAGGTCGCCCTCAGTGAGCTCGACCGCACCTTCGGTGACGTGTACGCCAACGACGCGGGACACCTCGAGTTCCAGTACACCGCGCGCGCGTCCTACGCCCTGAACAAGGCGTTCAACGCCCCGCTGGGCAAGTCCTTCGGCATCACCGTCGGCGCCCCCGCGGCCATCGGCGTGGTCCTGGCCGACACGGCGGTGAAGGCTTCGACGATCGACGTGATCGGCTACGCCAGCCCCGCCGCCGGCACCAGCTACTCCAACGAGGTCATCTCGTTCTTCAGTGGCGATTCCGGTGCGGTCCGCCAGGCGATCATCGCCGCCCGTGAGGTCGGCCGTGGCCTGCTCGGCTCGCTCGGCGCGTACCCCGAGTCCGTGACGACCCCGTACATCTGAGACGAGGCATATTCGTGAAGAGCAAGCGATTCGAGGCACTCGACGCTCGTCCGGTCAACCAGGACGGGTTCGTCACCGAGTGGCCTGAAGTCGGCCTGATCGCCATGAGCAGCCCGAACGACCCCAAGCCCTCGATCCGCATTGAGGGTGGCAAGGTCGTCGAGCTCGACGGCAAGCAGCGCGCCGACTTCGACATGATCGACACGTTCATCGCCGACTACGGCATCAAGCTGGACAACGCCGAGGCCGTCTGCAAGATGGACTCCCTCGAGCTGGCCAGGAAGCTGTGCGACATCAACGTGCCGCGGTGCGACGTGGTCTCGCTGACCACCGCGATGACCCCGGCCAAGATCACCGAGGTCGTCAGCCAGATGACCGTCCTCGAGATGATGATGGCCGTCACCAAGATGCGGGCCCGCAAGTCCCCGGCCAACCAGGCACACGTGACCAACCTCAAGGACCACCCGGTCCAGATCGCCGCGGATGCGGCGGAGGCTGCGCTGCGTGGCTTCGCCGAACTGGAGACCACGGTCGGCATCGTCCGCTACGCGCCGTTCAACGCCATCTCGCTGATGGTGGGCGCGCAGGTCGGTCGTCCGGGCATTCTCACCCAGTGCGCGGTCGAGGAGGCCACCGAGCTCGAGCTCGGTATGCGCGGCTTCACCGCCTACGCCGAGACCGTGTCGGTGTACGGCACCGAGGCCGTGTTCATGGACGGTGACGACACCCCGTGGTCGAAGGCGTTCCTCGCTTCCTGCTACGCCTCGCGTGGCCTGAAGATGCGGTTCACCTCCGGCACCGGCTCCGAGGTCCAGATGGGCTACGCCGAGGGCAAGTCGATGCTCTACCTGGAATCCCGCTGCCTGTACATCACCAAGGCCGCCGGCTCCCAGGGCATCCAGAACGGCTCCGTCTCCTGCGTGGGCGTTCCCGCGGCCGTGCCGCAGGGCATCCGGGCGATCCTGGCCGAGAACCTGATCGCGACCGCGCTCGACCTCGAGTGCGCGTCGTCCAACGACCAGACGTTCACCCACTCCGACCTGCGCCGCGTCGCCCGGTCGCTGATGCAGTTCGTGCCCGGCACGGACTTCATCTGCTCCGGCTACTCGGCCACGCCGAACTACGACAACATGTTCGCCGGCTCCAACTGGGACGCCGACGACTACGACGACTGGGTGATCATCCAGCGCGACCTCAAGGTCGACGGTGGTCTGGTGCCCGTGGTCGAGGAGGACGTGGTCCGGGTGCGCAACAAGGCCGCGAAGGTGATCCAGGCGCTGTTCCGCGAGCTCGGCCTGACCGAGGTCACGGACGCGGAGGTCGAGGCCGCCACCTACGCCCGTGGTTCGCAGGACATGCCCAACCGCAACGTGGTGGAGGACCTGAAGGCCGCCGGCGACCTGATGAAGCGTGGCCTCACCGGCGTCGAGATCGTCAAGGCGCTCGCGAAGGCGGGCTTCGAGGACGTGGCCGGCTCGGTGTTCGGGATGCTCAAGCAGCGCGTGGCCGGTGACTACCTGCACACGTCCGCGATCCTGAACGACTCCTTCGAGGTGATCAGTGCCGTGAACCAGCCCAACGACTACCACGGGCCGCAGACCGGCTACCAGATCTCGGACGAGAAGTGGGAGCAGTTGAAGACCATCCGCCAGGCGATCAGCCCCGAGAACGTCTGAGGAGAGTGAGATGGACGAGAAGACGCTGCGAAGCATCATCGAAGAGGTCATCAAGGAGTTCACCGGTGGAAGCGGCGGGACCGCCGTCGCCACTGCGCCGAGCGTGAGTTCCGCGTCCGGCTCGCTGCAGATCAGCGACGCCGGGCCCGCCGAGCGGGGCACCAACCCGCGCGAGGTCGTGATCGCCCTGGCCCCCGGCTTCGGTGGCCGGATGACCCACACGATCATCGACGTCGACCACGGCGACGTCCTGCGCGAGGTGTGCGCGGGCATCGAGGAGCAGGGCCTGTCCTACCGGTTCATCCGCGTGTACCGCACCGCGGATGTCGGCTTCATCGCCCACGAGGCGGCGAAGCTGTCCGGTTCGGGCATCGGGATCGGCATCCAGTCCCGCGGCACGACGGTGATCCACCAGAAGGACCTGCCGCCGCTGTCGAACCTGGAGCTGTTCTCCCAGGCACCGCTGGTCGACCTGGAGACGTTCCGCGCGATCGGCTCCAATGCGGCCAAGTACGCCAAGGGCGAGTCGCCCTCGCCGGTGCCGGTCCGCAACGACCAGATGGCCAGGCCGAAGTACCAGGCCATCGCGGCGCTGTGGCACATCAAGGAGACCCAGCTCTGCGACCCGAACAAGAAGACCCAGACCCTCCGGGTCGAGTACCGGTAGGAGAGCGACATGGAATCCGAAGAACTGATCCGCCAGATCATGTCCGAGGTGATGGCGAACCTCGGCAAGGACCAGGTGTCGTTCGCCAAGAAGCCGGCGGCCGGTGGTGGCGTGGACGCGTCCAGCTACCCGCTTGGCGAGAAGATGCCGGAGCAGATCAAGGCGGCCACCGGCAAGGTGCTGGGCGACTTCAGCCTCGACAAGGTGAAGTCGGGCGAGCTCACCGCCGACGACTTCCGGATCGCCCCGGAGACCCTGGAGATGCAGGCCCAGGTGGCCGAGTCCGTCGGACGCGACACCCTGGCCCGCAACATGCGCAGGGCCGCCGAACTTATCAAGGTCCCGGACGCCGAGCTGCTGGGCGTCTACAACGCGCTGCGTCCGTACCGCTCGACCAAGGCCGAGCTCTACGGCATCGCCGACGACCTGGCGAACAAGTACGGCTGCACCGTGAACGCGGCCTTCATCAAGGAAGCGGCGGACGTGTACGAGAAGCGCGGCCGCCTCAAGGCCGAGTGAGGCAAGCGGGGCCGGCGATCCCTGGTCGCCGGCCCCGACCCCACGTCCACGATCGAGGAAGCTGAGCAATGGCCCTGATCGCCGGTATCGACATCGGCAACGCCACCACCGAGGTGGCACTCGCGGAGCTCTCCCCGGGTGCCACCCCGGTGTTCCTGGCGTCCTCGATCGTCCCCACGACCGGGATCAAGGGCACCGCGCAGAACACCCAGGGCGTGTTCGCCGCGCTCAGCGAGGCGCTCGACCGGGCGAACCGGAGGATCTCCGACCTCGACCTGATCCGGATCAACGAGGCGGCGCCGGTGATCGGCGACGTGGCGATGGAGACCATCTCGGAGACGGTGATCACCGAGTCGACGATGATCGGCCACAACCCCGACACGCCCGGCGGCCTGGGCATCGGGGTGGGGACGACGGTCGCGATCGGCGACATCGAACGCGGCACCCCCGGCACCCCCTACATCGTGGTGGCCGACCGCTCCTACACCTTCGAGGACGTCGCCGCCCGGATCAACGCCGCCGCCACCCGGCTGCAGGTGACCGGCGCCATCCTGCAGCGCGACGACGGCGTCCTCGTGCACAACCGGCTCACCCACAAGGTGCCGATCGTCGACGAGGTGAGCCTGATCGACAAGGTGCCGCTGGGCATGCTCGCCGCGATCGAGGTGGCCGAGGTCGGACGGATCATCGAGACCCTGGCCAACCCCTACGGCATCGCCACCCTGTTCGGTCTCAACCCCGATGAGACGGCGTCGGTGGTACCGATGGCCCGATCGCTGGTGGGCAACCGGTCGGCCGTCGTGATCAAGACCCCGAAGGGCGACGTCCACGAACGCCGGATCCCGGCCGGTTCGCTGCAGTTCATCGGCGAACGCACCGCCGAGGTCGATGTCGACCGGGGCGCGGAGGAGATCATGAGGGCGGCCGGCACGGTCGGCCCGATCACCAACATCAGGGGTGAACCCGGCACCAACATCGGCGGAATGATGGAGAAGGTCCGCGTGGTGATGGGCCGGCTCACCGACCGCGACCCGTCCGGGATCGAGGTCACCGACCTGCTCGCCGTCGACACCCAGGTGCCCCAGAAGGTCACCGGCGGCCTGGCCGGGGAGTTCTCGCTCGAGGCCGCCGTCGGCATCGCCGCGATGGTGAAGGCCGACCACCTGCAGATGCAGCGGATCGCGCACGACATGACCGACCAGTTCGGCATCCCGGTGGAGGTCGGCGGGGTGGAGGCCGAGATGGCCGTCCGCGGCGCGCTGACCACGCCCGGCTCGTCGGTGCCGATCGCGATCCTCGACATGGGCGCCGGCTCGACGGACGCGTCGGTGCTGAAGGTGGACGGGACGGCCCGCAGCATCCACCTGGCCGGTGCCGGCAACATGGTCACGCTGCTGATCCAGTCCGAACTGGGCCTGGAGAGCGCGGAGGACGCCGAGAACATCAAGCGATACCCGCTGGCCCGCGTGGAGACACTGTTCAACATCCGCCATGAGGACGGCACCGTCGAGTTCTTCGACAACCCGTTGCCTCCGCAGGTGTTCGCCCGCACGGTGGTGATGCACCCGGAGGGGATGATCCCGCTCCCGTTGCGCCAGCCGCTCGAGCTGATCCGGCAGGTCCGGATCCGGTCGAAGGAGCGGGTCTTCGTCACCAACGCGCTGAGAGCCCTGGCCGCGGTCAGCCCGACCAACAGCGTCCGCGACGTGGCCCACGTCGTGCTCGTCGGCGGTTCCGCCCTGGACTTCGAGATCCCGCAGCTGGTCACCAAGGCGCTCGGGGAGTACCGGGTCGTCGCCGGTCGCGCGAACATCCGTGGGAGCGAAGGCCCCCGCAATGCGGTCGCCACCGGTCTGGTGCTGGCGTGGGAGGCGCAGCGATGAGTGAGCGTCCCACCATCCGGCTCCGGCTCAGTGATCGAATCACCGAGGACCAGATCGACGAGGTGCTGCACGGCATCGAGGAGGAGGGGGTGCCGGTGGAGGTCAGCCACCACCCCGAGCAGAACCCGCTGGTGCTGGCCCACGACGCGAGCCTGGAGTCGCGGCTCGGGATCGGCATCGGGATCGGGCTCGACTTCGTCGTGATCACCACAGAGAAGCTGCCCGCCGACCGGCCCTACCTGGTCGAGAACCTGAACCGGGCGGACGCCAGCGACAGGGCCGTCGGGGCGAACGCCGCCCGCCTGGTCAAGAGAATGCCACTCACCGATCTGACTGCGATCTGAAGGAGCAAGTGATGCCCAACCTGAGCCTCGGCACCATTGAGGTACTCGGCCTGCCCGCCGCGGTGGAGGCCGCGGACGTCGCGCTGAAGACAGCGAACGTGACACTGATCGGCTACGAGACCACGGACGGAATGGGCATGGTGGCGGTGAAGATCGAGGGCCAGGTGTCCGCGGTCAAGTCCGCCATCGACGCCGCCTGCGCCGCCGCGTCCCGGATCACGAAGGTGTTCGCCACCTCGGTGATCCCGCGGCCCAGCGATCAGCTGGAGCCCGTGGTGCTCACCGACGTGACCGTGGGCCTCGAGGCGCCCGCGCCCGCGCCGGAGCCCCCCGCGCCGGAGCCGGAGCCCCCCGCGCCCGAGCCGGAG
>JAGQUI010000004.1 GCA_020438595.1 Propionibacteriaceae bacterium
ACACGATGCTGAAGGCCTACGACGGGTACGCCTACGTGTTCGCAATGACTGATGGCACCACCGGGAACCGGACCTTCACCCTGCCCTCCGGGATCAGCGGGACGAGCGTCGAGGTACTCAACGAGGGACGTACCCTCACCGCCGGCAACGGCACCTTCTCCGACAACTTCGCCGCCGAGAACACCTACCACATCTACCGGATCAAGGTCTGATCCAGGTCCCCGGACGCCTGTGATCAGGCCGGTTGAGGCGCGGACCATTCAGTCGTCGGGCTCTGGCTTCGCGGTGGAGCCTGTTCAACTGGCGATCACGCGGCGTTGGCCAGGTACCACTCGTACGCGGACCGGATCCCTTCCCGCAGTCCGATCTCTGGCTGCCAACCGAGGCCTGTCAGACGGCTCACATCGAGCAACTTGCGTGGGGTTCCGTCGGGTTTCGTGCTGTCCCACGTCGTCTCGCCGGTGAAGCCGGTCACCTCAGCGACGATCTCGGCGAGCCCTCGGATCGTCACATCCGTGCCGGTGCCAACATTGATTGTCTGTTCGTCGTCGTAGTGCTCGAGCAGGAAGGAGACTGCCCGCGCCAGATCGTCGACATGCAGGAACTCGCGCATCGGCGAGCCGGTTCCCCACAGGACCACCGGCCGCCCGGATACGCCGGCATCGTGATACTTGCGAATCATGGCGGGCAGGACGTGGGATCGGTTGAGATCGAAGTTGTCGCCGGGCCCGTAGAGATTCGTGGGCATCGCCGAGATCCAGTGTCGGCCGTACTGCTGGCGGTAGGCCTTGATGGCCATGATGCCGGCGATCTTGGCGACCGCGTAGGCCTCGTTGGTGGGTTCGAGGGGCCCGGTGAGCAGGGAGGACTCCTGGATCGGTTGCGGAGCCAGCTTGGGGTAGATGCAGGAGGAGCCCAAGAAGATCAGCCGGTCGACTCCGGCGGAGTGTGCGGACTCGAAGAGATTCGTCTGGATACGCAGATTGTCGTTGAGGAAGTCGACAGGCTCGGAGGCATTGGCGAGGATCCCGCCGACCCGCGCGGCCGCCACCACCACGACGTCGGGCTTCGTAGAGAGCATCGCGTCGAAGACGGCATCCCGCTCCCGGAGGTCGAGTTCGGCGGATCGCCAGCCGATCAGGTTGTCAAAGCCACAAGCTGCGAGGTGCCGCCACACCGCTGAGCCGACCAGTCCACCGTGGCCTGCGACATAGACCCGTTGCCCTGGATGGAGCTCAAAGCCGGACATGTCCCCCCTCACGTCACTTCTGCGGAGATCACTCTAGCAACCGGCCGTGACCAGATCGGTCGGCCGCCGCCGCCGGGGATGGCGGTCCTTGCCGTCGGTTTCTCCGTCGCGGACGTGGAAGTCCTGATGGTAGGTTCTGGGCCAGCGCGTTCGCTGCCGGCGGCCTCGGGACGATTCGGTGCGCGCCGCGGGGGACTCAGAGGACACGGAGCGAGCATGGTCGACCAGAAAGTCGCACTCATCACCGGAATCACCGGGCAGGACGGCTCCTACCTGGCCGAGTTGCTGCTCGAGAAGGGCTACGTCGTCCACGGCCTGATCCGACGGGCGTCGACCTTCAACACCCACCGCATCGATCACCTCTACGCTGATCCGCACGACTCGGCGACCCGGTTGTTCCTGCACTACGCGGACCTCACCGACGGCTCTCGCCTCGTCACCCTAATCGACCGCATCCAGCCCCACGAGATCTACCATCTCGCAGCCCAGTCCCACGTACGGGTTTCCTTCGACGAACCCGAGTTCACCGGCGATGTCACCGGCCTGGGCACAACTCGCCTGCTTGAGGCGATCCGGGAGGCGGGGGTCCCGGTCCGCTTCTACCAGGCATCGACGTCGGAGATGTTCGGCGCAACCCCTCCCCCCCAGAACGAGTCGACGGTGTTCTACCCGAGGTCGCCCTATGGCGCGGCGAAGCTCTACGCCTACTGGATGGTGCGCAACTACCGCGAGGGGTACGGGCTCTATGCGGTGAACGGAATTCTGTTCAACCACGAGTCACCGCGCCGGGGGGAGACGTTCGTCACCCGCAAGATCACGATGGCTGCGGCGAGGATCGCCAGGGGGCTGCAGAACGAGCTCTACATGGGAAACCTGGACGCCGCTCGCGACTGGGGGTACGCGAAGGAGTACGTGGAGGCGATGTGGCGGATGCTGCAGGCGCCCGAGCCTGACGACTATGTGGTGGCTACCGGCACGTCCTACACGGTGCGCGACTTCCTACGGCTGTCGTTCGAACACGTCGGGCTGGACTGGGAGAAGCACGTCAAGTTCGACGAGCGGTACCTGCGCCCCACTGAGGTCGACGACCTGATCGGGGACCCCTCCAGAGCGGAGGCACGGCTGGGCTGGCGAGCGACCGTGCACACGCCGGATCTTGCCCGGCTGATGGTCGACGCTGATCTCGCGCTCCTTGACCAGCCCGGTGGCCCACAACATCGCCTATGAGCACCGGTGCGCTGGGAGGCGGCTTTCTGGTCATCAAAGCGAAGGGCGGCTTCGGTAACCGCATGCTCTCGGCCACCACGGGGATTGCGCTGGCCCGGATCGCCGGGAGAACCCCGGTGGTGGACTGGCGCGACGGTGAGTACCTGCCCCGTGGCGCCAACCCGTATCCGTTGCTGTTCGCCGATCCAGTCGGCATCGATGCGTCGTCGTTCGACACCCGCACCGACGTCGCGCCGGCGGTCTGGTCGGGACGCCTCGCGAGCCATCCGACGGATGTGATCTCCGAGTTCTACCCGAACGGACACACCAGCCCGATCGTCTACCGCAGGCTCTCGATCGACCTGCGTCGGCCCGAGGCCACGACCGAGCCCGTAGCGGTGTTCTGGTCCTACCTGCCGAAGATGATGCGCCTCGGACGGCGGCTGAAGCGGGTTCCGCAGTATCGCGGCATGACGCTGAACGAGGTCACCAGGGTTGTGCTGGAGGAGCATTTCACGCCGAACGAGCGGGTTCGTTCGCAAGTCGAGGCCGTGTTCGCGGAACTGACTCGGCCAACGATCGGGGTGCACATCCGCTACACCGACCGCAAGGTGTCACTCACCCGTATCGCGCGCGAAGTTCGGAGGCTCCGCGCGCAAATGCCTGCGGCCGCGATCTTCCTCGCCACCGACAATTCCAATGTTCGCAACGAGTTCTGCCGCCAGTTCTCGAACGTCCACTCGATCGATAAGGCTTTCGGCGACGACGACAACTCCCTGCATGAGGGCGTCGTCCTTGACGACCCACTTACTGAGGCGGAGAACGCGCTCGTGGACATGTGGGCACTCGCCCGGTGCGATTGGCTGGTGCACTCCCGCCACTCCACATTCTCGGTGGCCGCGGCACTGATCGGTGGAATCCCGGCGTCCCGGCAACGCGACGTGGACCGGTGGAACGCCCGGGTCGTCGCCAAACGCTGGATTCAGAATTGGGCCTGAACGGTGCCCTGCGGGATTCGTTGACAGGCCGCGACGCCGGACCTACGCTGTGGCGAACCGGCCCGACGCTGCGCCTGACTGCGCGAAATGCCCTCGCGCAGGTACTGATGGGGGAGATCGAAACGCTTAGCGACTTGGTGATGAAGCTCTACGGCCGGCGTGGTGAGCGAACCCGGAGGCTGTTGCGCCGGGTGATCACCCGCCTTGAGGGCGGTGAGATGGTCTCCCCGACCCTGCGGAGGATCCTCTCGACGTACCACGACATCGAGGTGGGGAAGTACAGCCATGGCTCGTGCTACGACTTTCTGGCCGTCGACGCTCACACCACTATCGGGCGGTATGGGTCTTTCGCCCGGGGCATGCGGATCATCAACCACAACCACCCCATTGACTTCAAGAGCACGAGTCCGATGTTCTTCAATCCGACGTTCGGTCAGAGCAGCGACTGGCTGGTCCGGTTCAACCCCCTGGAAGTCGGCAGCGATGTGTGGATCGGGGCCAATGCGGTGATCATGCCCGAGGTGTCCAGGATCGGCCACGGAGCGATCATCGGGGCAGGCGCCGTGGTGAACAAGGACGTGCCACCCTACGCCATCGTCCTGGGCAATCCCGCCCGCGTGATCAAGTTCCGCTTTCCGCCGGAGAAGATCGAGGATCTGCTCGCGGAGGCCTGGTGGGAGAAGGATTTCGAGGAGCTCGTTCCCGACATGGCGGCCTTCCAGACACCCCTCGCCCCGCGCTGATCTTCGTCCGCGAACCCGTGGTCCGTCTGCTTGTTCCTTCTGGCTGGTAACCATTTGTGCTCATCCGCAGTACCTCTCGGGCGGGTTCGCCGGGGGGGGCGCAACGGGCTACGCTCATTCCGTGGCGCCGGTAACGGGGCTCTGCCTTGGTCGGGGGGGAAGATAACCATGTCGCAGCGCGCAGTACTCGCCGTTGACGCAGTTCCGCGGATCCCGGTGTCTGTGGTCTGCGTTTACAACGACTCGTCGGTGCTGGCCTCCTGCCTTGAGGCGTCGATGAGGGACGGCCAGCCCGAGGCGCCGCAGACCGAGCTGATCGCGATCGACAACGAGGAGCACTCCTTCTCGACAGCCGCGGACGCGCTCAACGAAGGGGCTCGGCGGGCCCGCAACGACGTGGTCGCCTTCGTGCATCAGGACGTGGTGCTGCACTCCCTGCCGGCACTGGAGAGTGCTGCGGGCGAACTGCTCCGCAGTCCTGATATCGGGGTGCTGGGTGCGGTGGGCATCGACAGGAACGGCCAGATCGTTGGCCGGATCCGGGATCGGGTGGTGCCGATCGGGGAGTCCACTCCGACCCCTCGTGACGCGGAGACCCTGGATGAGGTGATCTTTCTCGCCCGTCGCGACCAACTGCGGGAGGCACCGGTGCTGAACGAGCCGACCCTTGCCTGGCACGCGTACGCGGTGGAGTACTCGGTCCGGATGCGGCGGGCCGGGAAGCGAGTCGCCACGGTGAACATCCCGCTGACGCACAACAGCCTGTCCACGAACCTGGACCGGCTGGACGTCGCCCACCGTTGGGTGGGTGACCACTACCCGGAGTTCCTGCCGATCCGGACCACGTGCGGCACCGTCTACAGCGAGCGCCAGCGGCGGGATCCGTTCGGGGTGGGTCGGAGAGCTCGGGGCCTGCGCCGCTGGCTGCGTGAGTCCGGAGCGGCGCGCGAGTTGACGGCCGGGCTCCCGCCCTGTCCGGTGGTGCTGGCGGATATCCGTCCTCTGATCGATTCGGCGGCGGGCCTCGCCGGCAAGAAGCTGATCCATGCGCTGGACGTCGCAGGGGGTCGCGATGTTCTCCCCAAGACCGTGGAGCTTGATCGTTACGGGCGGAGCTATGTCGCGGAGTCGGGCTCAGTCGGCGATGCGATGGCACGGCTGGACGTCCTCACCGAGCTCGACCTGCTGCTGGTGACCGGGCTCTGCCGTCAGGACCTGGCGTTGCTCATTCCGTACGGATCGGCGCCGCGGGTCCTCGGGTATGCGGGGGATATCGGTGTCTGGCTGATGTTCGGGGCGAGCTCAGCGGAGCTGGACCCGCTCTGGAACCGGCGGAGGAACCGGCCGATCGCGTTCCCGCGACTGCGTCGCCGAAGCCACTGAAGTGCCACACTCCTGGCTGGCCAGGCCCCCCGGGAGGGGGACTGTGTCGCGGTGGGGCCCCGGTGTAGCATGGCAACCGCGCAGTCGTCGGCTGCACAAGCGGGACTGGTGTTCAGGCAGTTCGTCGCTGACGGAACGTGGGGGGTAAGTATGCGATCACTCGAGGAGATCCTCCGGGAGACCATCGCCGTCAAAGAGCGTGTCTTGGCCGACCAGGGTTTGCGCGACACGGCGCGGGCGGCCGGAGAAGCGATGATCGAGACCTATCGCAATGGGGGACGGGTGCTGTTCTGCGGGAACGGTGGCAGCGCAGCCGACGCCCAGCATTTCGCCGCAGAGTTGTCCGGGCATTTCCTGATCGAACGCCCGCCACTGGCCGCAGAGGCGCTGCACGGGAACACGTCGCACTTGACCGCCGTGGCCAATGACTATGACTACGGGACGGTCTTCGCGCGCGCCCTCGAGGCGTCCGCGAAGCCTGGCGACATCCTGGTGGCTATCTCAACCTCGGGCAATTCGGAGAGCATCGTCCGTGCCGCGCGGGCCGCCCGGGATCGGCAGGTGAAGGTCATCGCGATGACGGGTGCCGGAGGGGGCAGACTGGCGGAGTACGCCGACCTCCTGCTCGCCGTGCCGTCATCCGACACCGGACGCATCCAGGAGTCCCATGTGGTGTTTCTGCACGCGATCTCCGAGCACGTAGAGCACGCGATGTTCGGGGCGGAGTGATCGGGCCTCTGGTCGTGGACCGGAGCGGTCTGGACTGGTGCCTCTTCCTGGATCGGGACGGTGTGATCAACCGACGCCTGCCAGATGACTACGTGCGCCGGTGGGAGCAGTTCGAGTTCCTGCCCGAAGCGACCACCGCGCTAGGCGTGCTGACGAACTGGGCGCCGCACACCGTCATCGTGACCAATCAGCAGGGTGTGGGCAAGGGCCTGATGAGCCGGGCCGCCCTGGACGACATCCATTCGCGGCTGGTCGAGGAAATTCAGATGGCCGGCGGTCGCATCGACCAAGTCCTTGCCTGTGTCCACCTGGCGAGTGATCACTGCGCGTGCCGCAAGCCGCAGGCCGGGCTTGCGGTGCAGTGGCTGGCGGAACATCCATCCCTCGCGGGCGAGAAGTCGGTGATGGTCGGCGATACCGCATCGGATGTACGAATGGCCCGCAATCTCGCCCGAGTCACCGGCGGGTGCACGGCCGTACTGGTGGGGGATGCGGAAAGCGACCCGCCGTCCGACCTGCGGGTCGGGTCGCTGGCTGAACTTGCATCGCTCGTCGCCCACGAGGAGAGGGGAGGTCGTTGATGGCGCTGATTCGGAGCAGAGCCCCATTGCGACTCGGTATGGCCGGTGGCGGTACGGATGTGCCCCCTTACACCGAGGAATACGGCGGACGGATCCTCAACGCGACCATCGACAAGTACGCCTACGCGTATGTGCAGGAGATTGAGCGTGGCGTGGAGTTCCTGTCCCCTGATCGGGAGCGGACCGGCCAGGTGGACATCGCCGAGATGGAGGTGCTTCGCGAGGACTTCGGCCTCCATCTCGCTGTCTACAAGCGAATGATGGCCGAGTTCAACCGTGGCGCCTACATCCCGATCCGATTGGCCACTCAGGTCGACGCTCCGCCCGGTTCGGGGCTCGGGTCGTCCTCGACCCTCGTCGTCGCTATGGTCGGAGCGGTCGCCGATCTCCTCAACCTGGCCCTCGGGCCGTATGAGGTCGCGCGATTGGCCTGGGAGATCGAGCGCGTCGATCTCGGCCTGTCGGGTGGTTGGCAAGATCAGTATGCAGCGACGTTCGGCGGCTTCAACTACATGGAATCGCGACCCAGTGGACGGATCGTGGTGAACCCGTTGAGGATCCGTCGCGACGTGATCGCCGAACTCGAGGCGTCGTTGCTGCTCTACTTCGGCGGAGTGTCCCGGAACTCGTCGGAGGTGATCGCTGAGCAGCAGGAGCACGTGGTCGCCGGAGATCAGCGGGCACTCGAGGCGACTCACGCGATTCGCGCGGAGGCCGAGGTGATGAAGGACAATCTCCTCGTCGGAGACATCCCCGGGCTGGCGGAGTCGCTGCGCGAGGGATGGGAGGCGAAGAAGAAGCTGGCTTCACGGATATCTACTCCGGAGATCGAGGAGGCATACCGGACCGCCGAGGAACACGGCATGATCGCGGGCAAGGTCTCCGGCGCCGGAGGCGGCGGCTTCATGATGCTCATCGTCGATCCCGGTCGGAGACTCGAGGTCACCCGGAGCCTCGAGCAGAACTGCGGAGGGACGGTCATGACCTGCCACTTCACCGAGCGTGGTGCCGAGGTCTGGCGAGTACCAGAGAGGTAGGCGTTTCGTGCAGGTCGTGATCCTCGTGGGGGGGCTTGGCACGCGGCTGCGGGGGTCAATCCCCGAGTCGTTGGCGAAGCCTATGGCCCCGGTCAACGGGCGCCCATTCCTGGAGTACGTGCTGGATCGGGCCCTCGCCCAGGGCGCCGACGAGTTCGTCATGCTCTCGGGGCACGCTTCCGCCTCTGTGCAGGGTCATTTCGGCGACAGCTACGGCGGCATTCCGGTGCGCTACAGCGCCGAGCCTGCGCCGCTCGGTACTGGTGGGGCTGTTCGCAATGCGGGAGATCTGCTCCGGCCTGAGTTCGTTCTGCTGAACGGCGACACTTATGCTGAAGTGGATTTCGGGGAACTCATCGCCAGGCTCGACGATGCGCCGCTGACGCTCACGCTCGTCGAGGTTGATGACACAGGTCGGTTCGGCCGGGTCGCGGTGGCTGGCGGCACCGTGGTCGGGTTGGACGAGAAGGGCGTCCCCGGCCCCGGGCTGATCAACGCCGGGGTCTACGGGTGTGCCCGTGAACTCCTCGAGTTGATGCCGGACACGGCGCGCGTGTCGCTCGAGAACGACGTCCTGGTGCCGCGGTTGCCTGAGCTCTCTCCCTCATTTGTGATCGCGTCCCCGGTGTTCTTCGACATCGGCGTGCCTGCTGACTACGAGGCGGCCAAGCAGTACTTCCTACAACGGGAGAGCCGACCGGGGTCGGCACGGTAGAAGTCCACGGCGGTCAGGAGCAGGAGCAGATGCAGATTCCGGAACGGGTCGAGTTGGGTGGGCTGCCCTTCGACCGCGCGGACCTCCGGTCGGCCGCGGAATACGTTGTCGCCCTGGCCGGTTCCAGCCAGGGCGGGATCGTGGTTCCCTCGAACGTCGCCACATCGAGGCACATGCGCAACCTGGGCGTGCCGGGTCTTCTCGAGCGCGCCTCCTTCTGGCCCATCGATGGCGTGCCGTTGACCTGGCTGCTGAGGGTGGCGGGCCTAGGTGGTTTCGCCCGTGTTGCCGGCACGGATCTCATGAACGAGGTGGTCCAACGCGCGAACGAGCGGGGCGTCCCGGTGGCGATCATCGGTGCAGCGGCCGACCTTGCCGTTGAGCACTATCGCAGCCTCGGCATGGCCAATGTGGGCGGCGGCGACCTGCCGTTCGCTCCTGAGGGGAGTGCACTGCTGATCGACGCGGCCAGTGAGCTGCTGGAGACGGACGAGGTGGGGATCTGCTTTGTCTGCTTGGGCTTCCCCAAGCAGGAGGCGCTGGCCCTCGCGCTGCGGGACCGATATCCGACGTGGGTGTTCGTGGGCGCGGGGCCGGGGCACAGATGAACACGGGGACCCTGTCGCGAGCACCCGTCGCGATGCAGAAGGTCGGGCTGGAGTGGCTGTGGCGGCTTGTGCAGCAGCCCCGCAGGCTGGCCAAGCGGTACCTGCTGCAGGATCTTCCCTGGCTACTCGGGATGGTGCCCGTGGCGATCCGGGAACGAATGGGCAGATCCGGCGCGGACGCAACCGGGACACCGATTGGCAAGTCGGCCCCGCATCGGCGGACGACTCGTTGAGGATGGTGCCGTCGTATGACGCCGGGGCCCGCCCGGTCCCTTTGCCCGGATCTGGCACAATGGATGACCAGTCAAGTCGTGGCACGTGGCGGCGCGACTGCCAGGGGGAGAATCGATGCTTTTGAGGGACGTAGGTCGGGCACTGCTGCGACGGTGGTACTTCCTTGTCGTGGGGATGGTGCTGGCGGCCTCGGCAGCGTACTTCGTCTGGAACAATGTCGGACCGACCTACCAGGCGTCGGGCAGCACGGTGCTGATCCCCCCCAAGAGCACGGTCCAATCGAGCAATCCGAACGGACGCGACGCCAACCCGCTGCTCTACCTCGGTGAGCTCGGGCAGGCACGCGATGTCCTGATCAGTGCCATGGCCAGCGACGAGGTGCAGGCCGATTTCAGCCAGAACGTGCCCGGTGCCAGCTACTCGGTAAGTGCCGATCCGATGTCCAACGGACCTATCATCCTGTACGCGGTAAGCGCTCCGAGCGCCGACGTCGCCGTTGCCGGTGCCCGCTATCTGGGCGAACAGGTCGACGCCCGGTTCAGCGCGGTGCAGGCGGCACTCGGAGTGTATGGGGACACCATGATCCGCACCATGCCACTCACGGAAGCAGGAACGGCCACTGCCGACAGCAAGGCACAGGTCCGTTCGACGCTGGTCGTCGGGGCGGGAGTTCTGCTGCTGTGCGTGTTCCTGGTTGCTCTGGTTGACGGACTGGCATCGGCACGTCGCAGGCGCCGGGCCGGCCGCGGTGCACGTGCGGCGGTCGATGACCTCGAGCCGTCCACTGCGCAGCTGGGGGAGGACTCGGGTTCCGACGAAGGCGACTCGCAACGGGCGCAGGACGCAGATGTCAAGGAGACGGAATCGCCCGCGGAGGCTGCTGATTCCGAGGAGGCCGAATCGCCCCGGGTGGAGAACGCGGACTCCGGAACGCCCGCCGCAGCAGCATCAGCCGAGTCGGGTCGTCGTCGACGGAGGCGCAAGCGATCCCGGCACTCGGCTCCCGCCCCGGAGCCAACGCCGGAGCACGTCGACATCGTCGAGCCCGCGGACGCCGAGGACATGTCGCCAGAGCCCTCGTCCGAGGCAGAGGCCGGGGAGGTAGCCATGATCGATGGCGAGGACCCTCGAACGGCCGACGACCACGACGTGCACTTCTCCATGCAACACTCCTGACCGGGCCAGCCGGTGACGACCTCGCTTCCCGCCACGAGGGAACCCGCATTTCTCCGGTCCGGTCCCGACGCCGTTTCTTGGTTGTGCGCCTTCGTCGTGCTCCTGCTCGCCCTGCCGTCCTCGCTGGTGGTGAGCCAGTTGGGCGGTGTCGGTGCGCCGGCGAATCTGGTCGGGCTGATCGCCTTCCTGTGGTGGTGCTGGCACCACCTGCATCGGACCAGCCCGAGTCCGGTCGGGACCCAGCCGGTGCGCTGGGCGGTGTTCATCCTGCTCGGGGTCGTCCTGGTGTCGTACGTGTGGGCGATGATGCGTCCGATCCCCGTCGACGAGATCTCGCCCGCTGACGGATCCATGCTCCGCCTGATCAGCCTGCTGGGAATCACCCTGGTCGCGAACGACGGCATCCGCTCCACAACGCGGATGCATGTGCTGGTGCGCTATCTGATCGCCGGTGGCACGGCCATGGCGGCGCTGGCGGTCTTCCAGTTCGTCACCGGACAGCTGTGGGTGGACAGGATCTCGATTCCAGGGCTGAGCCAGAGTGCGGACCTCTCGCTTGATGCCCGCTCCGGGCTCGTCCGACCCAGTGCCACCGCCACCAGCCCGATCGAGTTCGCCGCGCTGGTCAGCATGATCGTCCCGATCGCGGTGATGAACCTTCGCAGTCGGCCCGGGAGGGACCTGAGGCGCTGGGTGCCGCCCGGGTTGATGGTTCTCGGCCTGATGCTGAGCCTGTCCAGGACCGGCATTTTGTGCCTTGCCGCGGGTCTGCTGGTGATCACCCCTTCGCTGCCCCGGATCTGGAAGCTCATCGGCGCCGCTGGTGCTGCGGTGATGGTCGTGGTCCTCGGTCTGACGGTGCCCGGCCTGATCGGCACGATCCGCGGCCTCTTCACCGGGCTGTCGGAGGATCCGAGCGTGCAGTCGCGAACGAGTTCATATGCCCTCGCGTGGCAGTTCATCGAGCGGAACCCCCTGATCGGCAACGGTCTCGGGACCTTCCTGCCCAGGTACTGGATCCTGGACAACATGTACCTCCTGTTCATCATCGAGGCGGGTCTGCTCGGCATTCTGGCGTTGCTCGGGCTCTTCGTGACCGCATTCGTGGTGGCTCGGCGAGCCGCTGCACTGTTTCCCGCAGGAAGGGAACGTGACCTCGCTGTGGGCCTTACCGGCGGAATCGCCGGAGGCGCAGCCTCCTTTGCGTTCTTCGACGCACTGTCCTTTCCCCAGGCGGCCTGCACCCTGTTTCTGCTGATCGGAATGAGTGGCGCCTACTGGCGACTCGCCAGGCAGCCGGCTGTCGGGGGCTCAATCGAGCCGGCTGTGGGTCGGGGAGCTCCGGGCCTCTGACCTCGCCGACAGTCTCAGGGGGTGCCGCGCTGCGGAGATGGCCAGCGTCGATCCACCAAGTAGAGCGCGAGGGCGACCAGCACGAGGCCGAGCAGAACCACGACCCCAACCGCGCGGGTTCGATCCCCCTGCACCTGGATCACCTCCGGTTGGGCCGGGGAGAGCTGAAGGAACGCACGACTGGCCTGGCTCACGTCCAGGCCGTCCTGCAGGTCGGCGAGATCCTCGCTGAGCGCGGTGGTCATTGTGGTGATCTCGTCCGCCGTCTGTTCCGGCGAGGGGCTGATCGCCTCCACATAGATCACCGGGTCCGGGATGGATGTGGTCCACTGTCGCCCGAGGTCCCGCAACCGGATCCGCGATCCTTCCAGGACGCCCTCGCCGTACAGGGTGGTCTCGGGAGATGAGGTCTTGGTGGTCGCGGGGCCACCATTGGCCCGGATAACGAGTGCCGACGCGATCGCGACCGTCGAGCTGCCTTCGTCGTGGAGCGGGTTGGAATGGGGCTGGAGAACCGTCACCACGGTTCTGGACCAGTACGCCACCGGCGCGTGGGAACGCACGATCCACGCGGCGCCCGCGACCAGGGCGAGCCCGAGCACAAGGACATACCACCGGTGCACGGCGATCCACAGCAGTCGACGCGTGGTCACGGTTGACCTCCAGAAGTGCCTGTCCGATGGCCCGAGCCGGCTGGAGCACGATGCCGGGTGGCCGCCTGGGCACAGACCATCCTACGGAGGTGCCAAGAGGAGTGCTCGCGCGGCCGGAGCCTGCGCCGACCCCACTGGCTCGTGCTCACCGAGTGGTGGGTTTCATCCACTCCGTCCCCCTCCCTCCGGGGCTGGCGTGGCGCCCGCTCCGCGCCACTTCGGCAGCAGCGAGAGCAGATCCTCCCATACGTGAGGAGTGACCACCCGGATGAGCGCGGCGTGCACCCCCAGCACCACGAGTCCGGTGACCGTGAGCGTGACCACGGTGTTGGTGCCGCTCAGGAGGGCCATCACGCCAACGCCCGCGGCGGCGGAGATCGTCGCCGCGGGAAGAACGCCGAGGAAGGGCAGCGCCGTGCGCCAGACGGTCTGATCCAGAAGCCGCGCGACCATGAACCACCGGCCGATCATCTCCACGATCGCGGTACCGGTGAAGGCGAGGGCGACCGCGAGCATTCCGTGGGGGACCGCGATCAGCATCAGGGTGGCAGACACGCCGAAGATCGAGAGGGCGAAACCGAGCCAGCGTCCCGGCCGACCGACGCCGTTGTGGAGGCCATGGTCGACGTTGACGCCGAAGGCGAGGGTGGCGGCGATCGCCAGCGGGATCGCGACTTGCGCGCTCGGTGTCCACTCGGGCCCGAAGAGGAACGGCACCAGAAGGCTCGCGCTGACGGCGATGTAGATCATCAGCGGGGTGACCACGGCCTGGGAGACCGAGGTTGCCTTGGCGTGCGCGGCGCGCAGTCGATCCAGGGAGGAGTTCGATCGGGCGAACGCGACCGTCGACACGGGGAACAACGCCGATCCGGACAGGTCGCTTGCCGTCTGGACCAGGCGTTGCGCGATGTTGAAGTAGCCCAGCTCACGGATGCCGAGGCCGGCGACGATGATGCCTGTCTCCGCCCAGCCCCTGAACACTCCGACGAGCCCGTTCCCGACCACCTGCATGCCGAATCGGATCATCGTGGAGAAGTCGTTGCCGGAGAAGTTCAGGGTGGGACGCCAGCGCGCCGACACCCACATCAGGCTCGACGTGATCACCTGGCCAACCATCAGCTGCAGCACGAGCGCCCAGACGCCGAGCCCGCCGAGGGCGGCGGCGATGGCTACGACCTGGGCGATCAGGGCGCCGGTCACCTCTTGCGCGGCGAGCCGTCGGAAGGCCATTCGACGGCGGAGCAGCGCCAGGGGCACTGACGAGGCCGCGATGACGAGGATCAGTCCAGCCATCGCCTGAAGGATTGGTGTGGCTGCGGGCGTACTGAGGGCATCCGCGAGGAATGGGGCGAGGGCGAAGATGATCCCGCCGAGTGAGATCCCTACGATGAGGGACACCCAGAATGCTGTGCTGAGGTTGTTCCGGTCGACGTTGTCGGCCTGGATGATGTAGGTGGCAAGGCCCATGTCGGAGAGCACGTAGGTGAGCGTCACGATGGTCCACGCGATCGCCACCAGACCGAAGTCCTCCGGGTTGAGGAGCCGGGTGAGGATCGTGATCGTGATCAGCCCGCCCGCCCGGGATACCCATTTCTGGGCGGTCATCCACAGCACGCCTCGCGCGGCCTGGCGACCGACCGACTCGGGCTCGTCTGATCGCCCGGCGCCGGCGGGAGTGCGGTCAGGCACGGAGGCGCTCTCGCCCTCGTCCGGCGCATTCCCTGGTGTACTCACTCCGCCGCCTGCCCTGTGAAGAGTTGGGGAACCAGGTCCGGGTGCGGGCGTCCTGCGCGCACGATCCCCATGCACACCGCGCAGGCCATTGCCGAGCCCAATGGTTCCCCCCCCCCGGATGATCGCGGATGGTGGCCTACCCCGCCGAACCGGCGATACCGGGCCATTATCGCAGGGGACGCAAGACGCTCCGTCCGCTGCCGGGACGGCCGACCCTGCGATCACTCAGCCAGCGCGTGGGTGATCTCAGGCACGTCTCCGGCGAGGTCTGGCTGCAGGTGCAGGTAGGCGGTGGTCTTCCGCTTCTGGTCGATGTCGCGGTACACCCGTTCGACCTGTAGTGCCGTCAGCCCCGTCGCTTCCGCGACATCGCCGATCGACACGCCGTTGTTCTTGCCATACAGGCACAGGTCCATGCGCTGGTAGGGCAGTGAGAAGTAGAACTCCTCCTGCGACTGCTTGAGTGAGTAGGTATCTGTTGTGGACGGCCGGCTCCGGATCGCCTCGGGGACCCCCAGGTACTCGGCCATGGCGTACACCTGGGACTTGTACAGGTGGGCGATCGGCTTGACGTCGGCCGAACCGTCCCCGAGCTTCACGAAGAAGCCCTGGTCGTACTCAAGGCGGTTGGGCGTGCCCGTTGTGACGTAGTTCAGCCGGTCGGCGTAGTGGTACTCCATCATCTTGCGCACTCGCTGCTTGAAGTTCGTCGCGGCAACGACCCCGAGGTAGGCGTCGGTCGTCATCCGGTGCTGGCTCTGGTTCCCGTCCGGGTCCTCGACCACCACCGAGTAGATCCGCAGAGCATCGGAATCGGTCACGCTGGGTAGGACGATCTTCGATTTCCATCCCGGGCCGTACTCCGGCACGACTTGCCGCACCGCTTCGTCGTAGCGACGGTAGCAGCCCACCGCCTCCAGTGCGGGAGAGATCTCTTCCAGCACCGAGTCGAAACCGAACGCGTCCGAGACCGCCGTGCTCAGTCCGATGGTCTCAGGGGACGACGCGCGCTCGGGCATGTGCAGACCGAAGACCCGCTGGCTGCCCAGCGCATGGACGCAGAGCGCCGCGGTCACGCTGGAGTCGATTCCCCCGGACAGCGCGACGACGGTGCCCCGGCGCTTGGTTGCGGTGAGGTAGCGCCGCAGCCGTTCGGCGATGCGGTCGGCCTCCGCGCCGAGGTCGATGGTCAGGGTGTCGGGACCGAAGGAGTTGGACGGGCTCATCGTTCCTGCCTTTCGCTGATGAGGTCGAAGACGTGGAGCGGCCCCGTCGGAGCCGCAGGGACGCTGGCTGCCGGGACCCCGGCGATGAACTGCTGGTGGAGCAGCTGTGTGGAGAGGATGGCGAGCACGCGCATGTTGTCGGTGTTGCCGAACCGGGCGCTGCGCGCCCGCGCCTTCTGCATCAGGCCGGCCACCTGGCCGGGCTCGAACACGCCGGCTTCCAGTATCGCCGAGGCAGAGGTGACGTCCCTGACCCAGTCCGGTGATCCGGCGCCGAAGAAGCTGGCCGCGTCCGGAGCCCGGTACGGCTGCTTCGGACGGCGCAGGATCGCTTCCGGGACCAGGTCGGAAAAGGCGTACTTGAGCAGGAATTTCTCATCCAGCCCGAAGAGCTTGTGCCGAGCCGGGAGGGCGTTCGCGAACGCGACCACGTTCGGGTCGAGGAAGGGGAACCGTCCCTCCACCGAGTTGGCCATCAGCATCCGGTCCCCTTGGGACGCGAGGATGTAGCCGGGGAGCAGGGTCGTCATCTCGAGCCACTGGGCCCGTGCCAGCGGATCCCAATCCGCGCTCTTGGCGGGAAGGGCCAAAGCCAGGTCGGGGAGCGACTCGGCGTCCATCTCTGAGCGAAGGTTCGCGGTGAGCATCGAGCGCAGCGCGGCGGTCGAGTTCCAGCGTGGCCGGTGTGACATCGCCGGATCACTCGGGTCGAGGTCCTTGCCGAAGAAGCTGCGAGCAAAGGCCGGCGCCCGGCTTGGGTTCCTCGCCATCCACGGGTACAACAACTCGGCGGCGCGGTCGCGCAGCGACGAGTCGGGGTTGCGCGCCCAGAAGGTGCGCACCCGTGCCTCGCGATAGATGTCATAGCCCCCCAACACCTCGTCAGCGCCCTCACCGGTGACCACGACCTTGTAGCCGCTCTGGCGGACAAGCCTGGAGAGTAGGAACAGGGGCGCGGGCGCGGAACGCAGAATCGGCGACTCTGCGTGACGGACGACATCCGGAAACACCTCGGCGATGTCCCGCGCGGAGACAACGACGTCGTGGTGACGGGTGCCGAGGCGCTCAGCCATCAGCCGCTGGTAGTGGCCTTCGTCGAACTCGGCGTCGGCGAATCGCAGCGAGAACGTGTCGAGGGGAGCGTTGGTGAAGTGGCGGATCACCGCGGTCGTGACCGAGGAGTCGATGCCTCCGGACAGGTACGCGCCGACCGGAACGTCACTGCGCTCGAAACGTATCCTTGTGGCTTCGATCAGCCGTTCACGCAGACCGGCTGCGTTCTCGTCGAGGTCCTGTCCGGGCTCACCGCCGCGATCAGGGAAGTCGATCGTCCAGTACGGCCGGCTGCGGAAGCCGTCGCTGTCATAGGTCGCCAGGTGCCCGGGTGGCAGTTGGCTGATCCCTGCGAACGGCGTCCGTGGGGCGATCGTCGACCAGTATGTGAAGACTTGGTCGAGGCCTACCGGATCGAACGCTCGCGGCACGGCTGGATCGGCGAAGATGGCCTTCACCTCGGACGCGAAGACGATCCCCTGGCTGCTCAGGTGATAGTAGAGCGGACGGACGCCCATTCGATCCCTGGAGAGCACCAGCCGGTTGTACCGTCGATCCCAGATGCCGATCGCCCACTGCCCGTTGAAGCGGGTGAAAGCTTCTTCGCCCCACTCCTCCCACGCGTGCACGATCACCTCCGTATCACTGGCGGTGCGGAACGTGTGGCCACGGGCACGGAGTTCGGTACCCAGTTCGACGTAGTTGAAGATCTCGCCGTTGAACGTGACCCAGACGGTCCCATCCTCGTTGCTCATTGGCTGGACCCCGCCGGCGGTGTCGATGATGGCGAGGCGGGTCTGACCGAGAACGGCCATCCGGTCGCGGACGTAGCCGGTGTCGTCGGGACCTCTGTGGCTCAACTGGGTCGTCATCGCGGTGACGAGGCCGGGGTCCGGCTCCCGACCGAGAGTTACGACGCCGCAGATGCCGCACATCAGGGGCCGCTCGCCGGCCGGGCCAGAAGGGCGCGCAGTGCCGCAGGGTCATCGTCGATCCCGGACGCCAGTTGGTCATCGGTCAAAGTGATGCCGAAGACGTCCTCGATGAAGATGGCCATGCGCAACGTCCGCAGTTCGGGATCATCTGTCGCGTCCGCGAGATGGGCGCTTTCGCGCAGGATCCGCTCGACGTCGGCAGTGGTCACGCCACCCCCGCGGAGCTACCGATCTTGGTGCCGATGTACCGGGTGAGATTGGAAATGCTGCCCAGGTTCTCCGGCACGGTCTCGCTGTCGGCCACGCTGATGCCGTATGTGGACTCGATGAACTCGATCATCTCCAGGACTCCAGTGGAATCCAGAATGCCCGTCTCGAGCAGTGAATCGGTATCGGCCGGCATTCGCGACTCGTCACCGAACAGGTATGCCTCCGAGATGAAGTCTCTGAGGTCGGCAGTAACCTGCGCATCCATGTTGCCCCCCTGAACACGTCTGATCATGCTGACCCGGATCGACCGGGTGAAGCTACTGTAGTATGCCACCCACCCGAGGATCAGGGTCGCATTGTTACCAGTCCGCGGTTGTAGGGGAGCTCTTCCGATCCGGCGAGGGGGATGCGGATGCGACCAGGTGAGGCACTGCTCAACATCAGCGACTTCCTGCTCGCCGGTGGGCACGATGACGACGTGGCGGTCATCGACGGTCGCAGTCGGTATACCTACGCGGAACTCCGAGTCCATGCCGCCCGGATCGTCGCCGAACTCGAGCGTTCCGGCGTGGAACCCGGCTCGGCGATCGGCGTGCTGGCAGCCAACTCGTTCTTCTGGGTCGCGGCCTACCTGGCCGCGATGAAGCTCGGAGTGGTCGTGCCGCTCTCCGAGCGGAACACCGTGGGCGATCTCGCTGCGCAGGCGGAATGGGTGGATCTGGCGGCCGTCCTGATCGATCGGCGGGCGGAGCGCCGGCTCGGTGCTGCCTTTGGCGACCGGCTGCGCGTCACCGACGCGATCCTCGCGGGAACTGCGGAGGCGAACTGGCCGGACCGCGTCACCGACCCGGCATCTGACGCCGCGTTGATGTTCACCTCGGGCACGACCTCCCGCCCCAAGGCAGTGCGGGTCACGCACGCGAACCTGAGGGCGAACACCGAATCCATCGTCAGCTACCTCGAACTGGGTCGCGGCGACCGGATGCTGGTGATCCTTCCGTTCCACTACTGCTTCGGGGCGTCGCTGCTGCACACTCACCTGGCGGTGGGCGGCAGCGTGGTGCTGTGCAACACGTTCACGTTCCCCGAGACCGCCGTGGATCTGATCGAGACCGAATCGTGCACGGGTCTTGCGGGCGTGCCTTCCTCGTTCCAGCTCCTGCTGCGCGCGAGCAGTTACGCCACCCGGATCCTGCCGTCCCTCCGGCTGGTCCAGCAGGCCGGAGGTCGGTTGGCGCCACCGCAGATCGAGCAGCTTGCGGCCGCCCAGCCCGGAAGCAGACTGTTCGTCATGTACGGGCAGACGGAGGCGACCGCCCGGTTGTCGTACCTGCCTCCGGACATGCTGTCGACGAAGCTCGGGTCGATCGGCCGGGGAATTCCCGGCGTGCGGCTGCGCGTGCTGGACGAGGCCGGCCTGCCGGTGCCGTCGGGGGTCGAGGGTGAGATCGTTGCGAGCGGTGCCAACATCTCGCCCGGCTATCATCGCGATCCAGAGGCGACGGCCCGGAAGTTCCCGGGCGGTGACCTGCGCACCGGCGACCTCGCGACGGTGGACTCCGACGGCTACATCTTCATCGTGGGCCGCAGCGGGGAGTTCATCAAGTCGTGGGGGCACCGGGTGTCGCCACAGCAGATCGAGGAGTCGGCCCTCACTCACCCCGCCGTCGCCGAGGCGGCAGTGGTCGGCCTGCCCGACGAAGCAGCCGGGGAGGCGATAGCGCTGGCGGTGGTGCCGGTGGAGGGGGTCACTCCCGATTCTGCGGAACTGATCAAGCACTTGGCGAACCTGCTGCCGAAGCACATGCTGCCGTCGTCGGTGCACATCTTGGCGGCATTCCCGCTCAACGCCAGTGGCAAGGTTGCCCGTCCGGAGCTGCGCCGACTCCTCGAGGTTGCCCGGGCGCGGTAGGCTTGGCCGCTCCAGTGGTTGAGGGGGGCGACGATCATGAAACTGGGGCGTGGCAGGGTACTCGGGGCAGCGGCGCTGGCTGCGCTCGGCGTGATCGGCTTCGTCGGGGTCCTGCTCACCATTGAGCCGAGGAGGACCGCCATGCCCGCGCTCGACGTGGCCACCAGCACGATCAGCACCGACGAACTCACCGAGGCGGCTCGGGTGAAGGTCTTCTTCGGGCACGTGTCGGTCGGCGAGAACATCCTGTCCGGCGTCGGCACCCTGTACCGGGAGCTGGGCGTGCCGGAAGCGTCGATGACCGAGTTCGACCGGGATGGCGCGCTGCCCCTGGTGGCGCCCGAGGGCGGCATCGTGCACACGATCATCGGCGACAACGAGGATCCACTCGGCAAGCTGAAGAACTTCGACACGGTGCTGCGTGCGGGCCTGGCCGACGAGATCGACGTCGCCGTCCTGAAGTTCTGCTACGTCGATATCACCCGCTCGACTGACGTGACCAGCCTTTTCCAGCAGTACCGCACGACGCTTGCGGCGCTCGAGCGGGACTTCCCGGAGGTCACCTTCGTGCACTCGACGGCACCGTTGATGGTGACGCCGTCGGGGGTCAAGGCAACGCTCAAGTCCTGGCTCGGGCGCGACGACAACGTCGCCAGGGAGCAGTACAACACCCTGATGCGTCAGGCCTACGAGCCGGAGCGACTCTTCGACATCGCGGCGGTGGAGGGCACCGCACCGAACGGTGCACGCTCGATCGCCCTCTACGACGGCTACACGACCGACGGCGGACACCTCAACGAGACGGGCAGTGCGCTCGTCGCCGCGGAGCTCCTCCGGCTGATCGCTGCCGGCGACGTGTCCTGAAGCCGGTCGTGTCCATTCACGGGATCGGGATCGACGCCGCGGACGTGCCCCGGATCAGCCGCCTGCAGCGGTCCTCCGGCGGCTTCGTCCGGCACTGGTTCACCCGTGACGAGATCGCCCGGTGCGATGCGGCCGAGCGACCCGAGTTGGCCTACGCAGGGCGGTTCGCCGCGAAGGAAGCAGTATGGAAAGCCCTGCGGCTCGAGGGATGGCCCGGCGCGGTGCCGTGGCGCCTGATTGCAATCCGCGACGAGGGCGTTCGAGTGCGCGTCGAACTGGCCGGGGAGGTCGCCACCCGCGCCGCCGATGCCGGTATCGGCCCGATCCAGGTGGACTGGCTAGTCGCGGATTCGGTGGCGGTGGCCGTGGCGATCGCCGAGTCGCGGTAGACCGTGCGCAGTGTGCACTCACACCGGGGCGGTGCGGAAGAGGAGTTCGTGTTGCCCGCCGGCGTTCGCGAGGACGGTCGAGGGCAAGCCCACCCACTCCTGATCGGGTGGAACGGCGTCTGGCCGGTGCAACTGCGAGGCGTGTGCGTCGAGTGCGTGCCGCTTCTGCGGGCCGTACGGTTCGGTGGACACCTTCAGGGCGCGACCGGGTAGCAGCCGGATCAGCGCCGCTCGGGTCGAGGCCAGTCGGTCGC
Organism: Propionibacteriaceae bacterium; assembly: GCA_020438595.1. Next base: position 21,243 of record JAGQUI010000004.1, read on the forward strand.
CACGCCGTAGGGGCCAGGTGTCCCACAGCCAGACCGGATACTCCAGCAGCGTCACGCCAGGAACCGTCGCCGCCGCCAGCCGCGCCGCCCGACCGACCGCTGCGTGATCGGGATGGGGTTCGGCGGCACACGTCGCGTAGCACTCGTCCGGCCTGAGTTCAACCAGAAGCTCGATCAGTCGGGCGGCGACGAACTCCTCGTGTGCAGCGACAGTGCCATCCTCGAGGCCGAGCCAGTGGACGGACGTGCCTGAAACGCCCAGCCGCGCGGCGGCCTCGGTCAGTTCGGAGCGCCGCAGCCCGGCGAGTTCCTCTGGCCTCAGTGAATCGCTGCGGTGGGAGTGCCGTCCATCCGTCACCACGACCAGGGTGACAGGGGTGTCCTGAGCGCGCTTGCGCAGGATCGTGGCCCCGCAGCCCAGGGTCTCGTCGTCGGGATGGGGCGCGACGACCACGGCGCTGCGCACTCCCGTCGTTGGCGTTGCGTCGGCGGCCGCGACCGTTGCCAGTCTCCGGAACGCCGTCCTCGCCAGTCCCAGCATCGACATGGCTCTCCCTCTGCGGGCCGTCTTCCGCTCTTCGATAAGCTCTGATGTCTGGTATCCCAGTGGAAGGTGCTCCCGTTGCGCAACCCTGCCGTCTCTGCGACCGCGCATCTCTCGCATGCATGGCGGGACGCCCGGCTGGCCAGGCTCCGTACGCCTCCCCGGGTCCGCTTCGGTTCGTCGAACGGTGCCCCGCCTCGCATCTTCTACCTTTCCCCGGACGCGCCCAGCGCGAGCGGGGGCGTGCGCGTGATCTACCGGCACGTGGATCTTCTGAACCAACTGGGATTCGACGCGGCCGTCCTTCACAAGCGGTCGTCCTATCGTGCGCACTGGTTCCAGAACCGGACCAGGCTCGCTGCCGCGCGAGACGTCGTCCTCACCGATCAGGACGTGCTGGTCGTCCCGGAGATCTATGGTGGGAAGCTCTCGAGCCTAGCCGGGGGGCCCCGCATCGTTGTTCTGAACCAAGGTGCCTACTACACATTCGCAGGCATCCCGCTGGAGGAGGCGGCAAAGCTCCGCGACTTCCCGATCGAGGCGATCCTGACCGTCTCGGAGGACAGCCTGCGCCTGCTCGGGGCCGTGTTCGAGAACACCCCGATTCACCACGTGCGCTCCGTGATCGACGGTTTGGTCTTCCACCCGCCTGCCGCCGGAGAGGGACGGCGGCGCCTCGCCTACGTCACCAGCCGTCGCAGCATCGAACGCGGGCATGTCCTCGGCGCGCTCGCGATCCGGGGTCGGCTGAAGGGCTGGGAAACGGTGGCGATCGAGGCGCTGTCCGAGCAAGAGGTCGCCGCGGCGCTGCGGAGTTCAGCGATCTTCCTGAGCTTCAGCCAGCTGGACGGCTTCGGGCTCCCGCCGGTCGAGGCGATGGCCTGCGGGTGCTACGTCGTCGGCTTTCATGGGCAGGGCGGCCAGGAGTACTTCGACCCGGCCTACTCCCATCCCGTTCCCGACGCGGACGTGCTCGCCTTCGTTCGCGCTGTCGAGGACGCTGCGGTGGCGTACGACTGCGATCCTGTGCCGTTGACCCGGGCCGGGCTCGAGGCGTCGAAGACGGTGCTGGAGCGGTACAACGAGGCCGGTCTCCGTGACGACCTGTCCGCCTTCTGTCAGTCGCTGGGGCTGGAGCCGGGCGCGTCTGCAGAGGTGCCGACCAATCCCTGAGCGAGCCCTCGCCCCGAGCGATCAGGACGAGGAGACCGTGACGGTCCAACCGCGCGCGCGGAGTTCTGCTACCGCAGTGAGCCCGGCGCGTGAGGGCTCGGCGTTCGAGCCGTCGATCAGGAGTTCGGTGCCTTCCGTTCCCCAGCCCGCGACCTCGGCAAGCACCCGATCCACCTGGCCCCGGGCGAGGGCGTTGCCGCCGAGGCGAATGGTCCGCAGAGCCCGACAGCCGGAGATCACGATGCGCGTGAGCTGGTTGTCGGTGAGATCCAGGCTGCCAGCGACGTCGATGTCCGTCCACTGCCCGGAGAAGTCGGCCTCGGTGTAGGCGTTCCAGGCGGCCAGCACCGAAGTCGCACGTCCCGGTACCGGCAGCGTTCCGATCTGAGTGCACCCCCAATTCCACATCTCCTCGCACGAGGGCAGTTGGTCCGCTGCGGGATGGCCAGTCACCTTCTGATCTCGAACACAGAAGTGGTACAGCTGCGCGAAGGGTTGCTGCAGCGGGGCGAACTCGAGGCCGCCGGACTGCTGGGCGGCGGCGCGGAGGTCGCGCAGGGTGGCTGCGACAGGGTTGAGGTCGAGTGAGGTGAGGTTGCACAGCTCGAGGCACAGCCTGACCAGCGAGTCGCAACCGGTCAGATCTGCGGCCTCAACGTTCGCCTGGAAGCACTCGATGTGTTCGAGACGGGACAGTCCGGTCAGGTCCAGAGTCCCGCTGAGTCCACTGCGTGAGGCAAGGAACCGCTGCAGGTTGGTCAGAAGGGTCAGATTGGCCACGCCGGAGACAGACTCAGGGCCCTTGTCGTAGATCTCCGCGAGGCTGTACCTGCCCACGTCGTCCTTGCTGCTGAAGCCGAGGTTCACGGTGACCACATCGGCGAAGGTGGTCGACATCGTCACCGCACGAGTGGCGGAGGAGCCGAAGCTGATCCGGGGGTTGGTGCCACGGGCGAGTTCGCCTCGCTGGTCGTCGAGCCAGACCACCTCGGCGGACGAGCCCGGCGCGAGCTCGACGGCCGGGGCGAAAGTTGCCCCGGTGGTCGTGAAGACCACTCCATCCGGCTGGGGTGAGGGCTCGACCGGAACTGGCGTCGGGTCGTCGCCGGGGTCCGTGCGGGCACAGGCGGGGAGAACGGCCGAGGCAAACGGGACTGCGGTAGCGGCGAGCAGCATGGCCCTTCGGGAGATGATTCGTCTTCCCGGAGCGATGCCTTCGCGGTACATCATGCAATGTTAGCCGAGCCTCCGAACCCGGCCGCAGGGCCTCCGGGCTACCCGGCAAATCCGGCCGCGGGCAGGCCGGCAACGCCTGGACGGATGCTGTACAGCGATCCGGCGGCGGGCTCTGCGTCCTCGGGGAGGTTCTCCCGGGAGGTCGTGATGTAGAGCGTCCCGAGATCATGTCCGCCGAAGCAGCAGGCCGTCACCCTCGACGCGCCGGGCACCTCGACCACCGCATCCAGGCGTCCGCCCGGGTCCAGCCGCTGCACGCAGCCGCCGTTGTACCGGGCGACCCAGACGCCGCCCTCGGCGTCGACGCACAGACCATCCGGTGCACCGTTGCCACCACGCGCGAACACCCGGCGGTTTGTCGGGCCGTCGATCGGGTCGTAATCGAACGCCCAGGTGGTTCCCGTCCCTGAGTCGTTGAGGTACATCGTGTCGGTATCCGGGCTCCAGGCGAGCCCATTGCTGATGGTCAGCCCGGGCACCACCGGTCGTGGCCGCCGGGACCCCGCGTCCAGTTGGTACAACGTGCCCGCGCCGGACGCGAACCCGTACGCGAGCGTGCCGATCCAGAAGCTCCCGTCCGGGTCGCACCCGCCCTCGTTGCAGCGCATGCCGACCTCAGCGTCAACGTCGACGAAGCCGGCCAGATCGGAAAGGTCGTCGAAGTTGCTGAGCGCCAAGTCGTGTTCGCGGGCCACGATCGCCCCACCCCCGAGCCGGGGTCGGATCACCGCGGCAATTGACGAGCCCACCGGAGTACGCACGACCCGGTCGCCGTCGAGGGTGAGTACCTCGCCTCCGAACATGTCCACGAACCGAAGTTGCTGCCAACGGTCCCACCAGACCGGGCCCTCGCCATGGAAGCAGACCTGGTCTGTGATCCGCTCCGCGCGCATCTCACCAGTGCCGGCGAACGCGGTCAGCGCCCGTTCTGGGCGATCAGTCGGGCGAGAGCCAGCGCGAGTTGGCGCGAGCCCTTGTCATTGAGGTGGCCACCGTCCGTCGTGAGTTCCGGGTTCATCACGTAGTAGTAGGTCCCGTTGTCGTTCCCGGCCATGACCCTGCCGTCATCCCGCTGAGCCTCAAGGGCAGCGATATCGAACAACCGACCGCTGGAGGCGTACTTCGCTCTGATCAGGGCGTTGTAGCGTTCGCGTGCCACATTGTCTGACTTGGCGGCTCCGTCGATGGTCAGCCGGCCGATCGAGGCGGGCGCGACCGCGCTGGCGCCGTACTCGGTCATCACGGGTGCCGTGGTGTAGAGGAAGGTCACCGCGGGGTAGGCGGCCTCCAGCGCCGACATGGTGGAGTTGTACCTGTCGAAGATGACCCGCGGATCGCTGGAGGTGCTGAAGTCGACGTAACAGAGCTTCATCAAAGCGACGTCGATGTGGGCGCCGATACCCCCGTTGAGGAGACGGGCGAAGTCCTGCATCTTCCCGACGGGATCACCGTTCGTTCCGATCGAGGTGTGCTGGAACACCGGATCAGTGCCGGAAGCGGCTGTCCGAGAGCTGAGGATCGGCGGCGCGGCGATTCCCGCGTCGGCGAAATCCGCCGTCAAGCCACTGATGATGTTTCCGCCGACTGACTGATGACCGAAGAACACCCGGGCCCCCGCCACCGCCTTCAGGGCTTCCGCCGCAGTGAGATCCGGGTCCGGCGGGGCGATCACGGCGGACGGCGTGAAGCGAACGTCGACCAGGTAGCTGGAGGTCGTCTGGTGCGTGGGAAACCTGTTGCGCTTGGAGGTCTTGCGAAGACCGCCCTTCTTGAGCACCCTCAGGCCGTCGTGATGGTAGACCGAGGAGAACCGCCCCTTCGTGAGCGGGTACCGACCGCCGCGGGCAAGATACGAAGCCACGTACGTGGTGTTGGCGGTGATCGCTACGGGCTCGCTCAATTGTGCTGTCTGCCATCCCACGCTGGATGACTTGGGAAACGTGGTCCGGGCGAGCAGTTTCCCCTTGCTCGACCACAGCGAGCCTTTGTATGCCTTCTTCTGCCGGGGGCCTCGATAGAACGCCAAGGCGGTGATCGTGCCATCCTCCGAACTCCTGAACCTCACCCCGAGGTTTGCCGAGCGTTTCGAGGACACCGCGTTCTTGCGCGGTTGCTCCGCGCTGCTGAAGAGCTGACTGGTGGTGGTTGTTGCGGCCGAGGCGACAGGCGGAGCGGTGAGACCGGTCAGGGCGCCGCCGATGAGACCGACCGCGACGGCGAGTACTACCGGCATCCGCCGGCGGTGCGGCCTCGGTGGGGTGGTGCCGTGAACGTGCGCGCAAGGGTCAGAAAGGCGGGAGCGAAGCACAGTGGTCTCCTCGTGGTTTCACGGCTGGCCGCGAGACCGCCGACCATCATCGGTGGGCGATTCCGAGACGACGTTAAGTAATCTGCACGCGAAACGTCAAGCGTGAGTCACTGGCGTCGCCGGAATTGGCGCCACAAGGCATTCGGTGGGTTGCCCAGGAACGCCGTGCTCTCGCCCGCTCGGCGGCGCCGCGTGGCCAACGTCCAGCCTTCGGGCGTGCCCGGGCCCGGGGTGAACCTGCTGCCGGGAGACGGTACGGTTACACCCGTATGCGCCGGGCGACGGATGCTCCGCCGCCGCCGTGGGAGTCAACGCCGACCTAGCGATCGGGAACCCACACCGGCCACGACCGGAGCCCAATGAAGGAGACTCGACGTCACGATGACCGACAAGTTTGTGTATGAGTTCAGCGAGGGCGATGCCTCGATGAAGAACCTCCTCGGCGGCAAGGGTGCGAACCTCGCCGAGATGACCGGCCTGGGCATGCCCGTGCCGCCAGGTTTCACCATCACCACCGAGGCGTGCACGCAGTACTACGCCGACGGTGAGGTGATCAACGACGCGATCCGGGCCGAGATCCTGCAGTACGTGGGCAAGCTCGAGGAGAGCATCGGCAAGAAGTTCGGTGACCTGGACAACCCGCTGCTGGTCTCCGTCCGCTCCGGCGCCCGGGCATCGATGCCGGGCATGATGGACACGATCCTCAACCTGGGCATGAACGACGAGGTGGCGGCCCGGTTCGCCGAGAAGACCAACAACCCGCGCTTCGCCTACGACTCCTACCGCCGGTTCATCCAGATGTACTCGGACGTGGTCATGGAGGTGGGCAAGTCCCACTTCGAGAAGCTCATCGACAAGATGAAGGACGACCGCGGGGTGAAGCTCGACACCGAGCTCACCGCGGACGACCTGAAGGAGCTCGCCGAGGAGTTCAAGGCCGAGTACAAGGCCTCCGTGGGCGCCGACTTCCCGTCCGACCCGGTCGAGCAGCTGTTCGGCGCGATCAAGGCCGTGTTCCGCTCCTGGGACAACCCGCGCGCCATCTACTACCGCCGCATGAACGACATCCCCTCCTCGTGGGGCACCGCGGTCAACGTCCAGTCGATGGTGTTCGGCAACACCGGCGACACCTCCGGCACCGGCGTGGCGTTCTCGCGCAACCCGGCCACCGGCGAGGCGGGCCTGTTCGGTGAGTTCCTGATGAACGCCCAGGGCGAGGACGTCGTGGCCGGCATCCGCACCCCGGAGACCATCGACCAGCTCAAGGACGAGAACCCCGACGTCTACGCGCAGTTCGCGGACATCGTCGCCAAGCTGGAGAACCACTACGCCGACATGCAGGACATGGAGTTCACCATCGAGGATGGCCGGCTGTACATGCTGCAGACCCGCAACGGCAAGCGCACCGCCGCGGCCGCGTTCAAGATCGCGTGCGACCTGGTCGACGAGGGCAAGATCACCACGGACAAGGCTGTGGCGATGATCGACCCCAAGCAGATCGACGCCCTGCTGCACCCGCAGTTCGACACCGCGGAGCTGAATGCCGCGCAGTCGATCGGCAAGGGCCTCCCCGCGTCGCCCGGCGCGGCCACCGGCCGGGTCTCCTTCACCGCCGAGGACGCCGCGGCGCGCGGCAAGGCCGGCGAGCAGGTCATCCTGGTTCGCCTGGAGACCACGCCCGAGGACATCGAGGGCATGCACTACGCCCAGGGCATCCTGACCGCCCGCGGCGGCATGACCTCGCACGCGGCCGTGGTCGCCCGTGGCATGGGCACCTGCTGCGTCTCCGGCCTCGGCGACATCACCTTCGGGGCGGACGGCAAGTCCTTCAGCCTCGGTGGCAACACCTACACCGAGAGCGACTGGATCTCCCTGGACGGCTCCACCGGCAACGTGTACGGCACCGAGATCGAGACCGTGCCGGCCGAGATCGGCGGCTACTTCGGCCGGATCATGGAGTGGGCGGACGCGATCCGCACCATGAAGGTCCGCACCAACGCCGACACCCCGACCGACGCCCGGCAGGCGCGCGAGTTCGGTGCCGAGGGCATCGGCCTGTGCCGCACCGAGCACATGTTCTTCGAGGCCGACCGGATCGCGGCCATCCGCGAGATGATCGTCTCCAAGACCGTCGAGCAGCGCGAGGCCGCCCTGGCCAAGCTGCTGCCGATGCAGCGCGGTGACTTCGAGGGCATCTACGAGGCGATGGAGGGCTACCCGGTCACCGTCCGGCTGCTCGACCCGCCGCTGCACGAGTTCCTGCCCACCGACGAGGACGACATCCAGGCGCTCGCGGCGGACATGGGCATCACCGTGGACGAGCTCAAGACGGTCATCGCGTCGCTGCACGAGTTCAACCCGATGATGGGCCACCGTGGCTGCCGCCTCGACGTGACCTACCCCGAGATCGGCGCCATGCAGACCCGGGCGATCATCGAGGCCGCGATCAACGTGCAGAAGCGCCACCCGGAGTGGACGATGGTGCCGGAGATCATGATCCCGCTGGTCGGCGAGGTGAAGGAGCTGGCGTACGTCAAGAAGATCGTCACCGACACCGCGGACGCGATCATCGCCGACTCCGACGTGAAGCTCGACTACCTGGTCGGCACCATGATCGAGATCCCGCGCGCGGCCATCACCGCGGACGAGATCGCGAAGGAGGCGCAGTTCTTCTCGTTCGGCACCAACGACCTGACCCAGATGACGTTCGGCTTCAGCCGTGACGACGCCGGGAAGTTCCTGGACGCCTACTACGACAAGAAGATCTACGAGAACGACCCGTTCGCCAAGCTCGACACCGAGGGCGTCGGCAAGCTGGTCAAGATGGCCGCCGACCTCGGCAAGACCACCCGTCCCGACATCAAGCTGGGCATTTGTGGCGAGCACGGTGGCGATCCCGCGTCCATCGAGTTCTGCTCGCAGGTGGGCCTCAACTACGTGTCCTGCTCGCCGTTCCGGGTGCCGATCGCGCGCCTGGCCGCCGCGCAGTCCGCGCTGAAGGCCCGGTAGTACCTGGACACCACGGTGCGCCGTCCCCCTCGGGGGGCGGCGCACCTGTCTTGTCCGGACGCCGGCGGCGTGGCCCCCTGGACAACACGAGAGCCCGGCGACGGGGTCGCCGGGCTCTCGGTAAGGACTAACGGCTTCGTCCGCTCTCGCTTGCGGGAATGCCAGGTTGTCCCCCTTGTCCGGGTAGCTGGCCCGGACGTGGCCGCCTGTTCCCCCCCGAGAAGTACGGCCACTTGCGAGAATAGCCGATCGGGTGCCTGAACGCCACATCGGACGTCCCCTTGCGGGTGACGCCTTCGGGAACACCCGGCGTGCCTCTCCACAGACCTTGTGCCCTCGGTGAGACTGGACGACGTGGACAGACGTGGATTCCTGCTCGGAGCGACCGCACTGCTGGCCGCCGGGTGCGCCCGCGTACCACCCCCCGGCGCTCCCGGATCGCCGACGCCGAGCGACGCGACCGCGACACCACTCGCGATCGGGCAGGACGGGACGCCGGCCGGCGCCATGCTCGCCCAGCTCGTCCTCGGCGCGCTCGTCGGCAAGGGGCGCGAGGCGGCCATCGCCACGCAGGGCAAGGACTGGCAGGCGGCCCTCGGGCACGGGGACCTCTCCATCCTGCCCGCCTACGCCGGCACCCTGTGGTCGTCCCTGAGCAAGTCGGACGAGCCTCCGGCGGCGAAGAAGCTGCTCGGCGAGGTGGCGTCCCTGCTCGCCCCCGACGTCAGCGTGCTGGCGATGCCCGACGTCGACGGATCGCTGGTCTGGCGGGTGACCGCCGACACGGCGCGGGAAGGCATCACCAGCCTCAGCCGGCTCCGCGGCTGGTCGGACGGGCGGGTCGCCGTGGTGCCGAAGCTGGCGATCTCCCGCGCAGACGGGATCCCGGGGCTGAAGACCGTCTACGGCGCGGGGTTCGATGTGCTGAAGGCGGAGGACCCCGTGCAACGCGCGACGTTGCTCACCAACGGCAACGCGGCGGTCGCCGCGTTCCGCCAGACCGAGTACACCGGCGCGTCCGGCCTCGTGGACCTGGTCGACGTCGAGAAGCTGACCCTGCCGGACCCGGGGGTGCTGCTGGTGAACACCGCCCTGACGGAGGCGGAGCCCGAGGCCGTGCTGGCGGTTGATGCGGTTGCGCAGGCGCTCACCACCGACATGCTGCTGGACCTGCAGGCCCAGGTCGCCGGCGGCGGCACCGTGCCCGAGGTCGCCGATCGGTGGCTGCAGGAGCAGGGACTGGCCTGAGCGGGCCGGTCCGGCCCTTCGTGACGCTCGCTGGCTCGCTCCTCAGGGACCGGGTGGGCCGGTGCTCAGTAGCCCTGGCTGGTGCCTCCG
>JAGQUI010000500.1 GCA_020438595.1 Propionibacteriaceae bacterium
CCGGGCAGCAAGCGGTGGGCCCGCAGCAGTTGTCGCCCGGCCCGCGCGAGATCGGCCCGCAGGTCGTGGTGCAGCACCGCCTGCAGCACCCCGGTCCGCAGGAGGGCCAGGTTGTCGGCGTCGAGGTCGTGACCGAGATACGGGCGGGGCGCGACCCCCGCTGCCGCCAACTCGGCACTGATGCCGAGGTTGCCGCCCCCGACCGAATACACCGCCGCGATGTCCTGCCGCTCCTCCAGCAGTCGCCGCACCAGCCCGGTCATCCCCTCGTCGAGCCCGTCCGCGTCGGCCAGCACGACGACCTCACGGCCAGCGTCCCGCGCCGCCAAAGCGGCCCGGAAGCCCTCCAACCGCTCGCGCTCACCGAAGAACGCCGTCCGGCTCAGTGTCACGAGCACGCACCCCGGTCGCTCCCCCACCCACTCGTTCACGAGGTAGGCCGCCGTCGCCCCGGCGCCCGCGTTGTCCGGACCGAGATAGGCCACCCGGGCGCAGTCCCGCACGTCGGTCACGAGCGTCACCACGGGTATGCCGCGTGCCGCCAACCGATCGACCGCCGACGACACCTCGGGCTCGTCCGGCGCTTTGAGCAGGACCCCGTCGCTCACCCGGCCCCGAGTGCCGATCCGGTCGAGGGTCGCCACGAGGTCGGCGACCGTGCCGCGCTCGCGCAGGTGGAACCGCGCACGCACGGTCGCCGGCCGCAGCCCGGGCAACGCGGCCTCAAGTGCCTCGCGGACGGCTGCCGAGAACCTTGCGGGCGCCTGCATGACGAGGTCCAGGACCAGCGTCCGCGCCCCCAGACGCAGTTGGGTCTGTTGCCGGTCGAGGTCGAGCACGGCCTGCTCGACGGCCCGCACGGCACGAGCACTGACGCCCGCGCGGCCGTTGATGACCCGATCCACGGTCGCCAGACTCAGCCCCGCCTGGGAGGCGATGTCGGCGTGCCGATGGGGACCGTGCGGCATACCCCCGAGTATCGCGACCACGAGCGATGGGTGAGGGATTTCTGAGGGGTTTTGGCTCTGGTCGTGACCCTCGCAGGGCGGGACGCTGGAGACCAAGCCCACCGAACCCAGGAGTCAGCATGAGCACGACCACCGCCCCCCGCCACTGGCTGCGCGCCCAGGACTGCCGCCTCGAGGACCTCCTGGCGATCCTCGACACCGAGACCGTGCTCGCGGACTGCCCCCATGCCGAGCGGGTGGAGCAGGGCGTTGTCGTGTATGCCGCGGAGCAGGTCCGTGCCGCGCTCGCCGCCGGTGAGGGGCCGGCCATCGAGGCCGAGCTCTGTCGCGCCTGGACAGAGGGGCCAGGGATCGTCGTCTTCACGAGCGCCTTCGAGCGCGACGTGCTCGATCGAGTGACGGTCGCCTATGACGCGATCGTCGCCGACGAGAACGCGGCCGGTGGGGCGCGCGGTGACCACTTCGGCAAGCCGGGCGCCAACGACCGGATCTGGAACGCGCTGGAGAAGTTGGCGGTCAAGGACCCCGAGGCGTTCGTCGACTACTACGCCAACGACCTCGTCGCGCTGGGCGCGCGGGCCTGGCTCGGCCCGGGCTATCAGGTGACGGCGCAGGCCAACATCGTGCGGCCCGGCGGGGCAGGTCAGACCGTGCACCGCGACTACCACCTGGGTTTCATGGACTCCGAGCAGGCGGCGCGCTATCCCGCGCACGTCCACGCGATGTCCCCGCAGCTCACCCTGCAGGGCGCGGTCGCGCACGTGGACATGCCGGTCGAGTCCGGGCCGACGCTCTACCTGCCGCACTCGCAGAAGTACGACCTGGGCTACCTCGCCTACTGGCTGCCGGATTTCCAGGACTACTTCGTGGCCAACCACGTCCAGTTGCCGCTCACCGCAGGCGATCTCGTGTGGTTCAACCCGGCGTTGTTCCACGCCGCCGGTACGAATGTCTCGAGCGACATCCAGCGGATGGCGAACCTGCTCCAGGTGAACTCTGCCTTCGGTCGCGCGATGGAGTCGGTCGACCGGGCGCGAGTCGTCGAGGCGATCCACCCGGCCCTGGCGGCTCGGGTCGCCTCGGGCTGGGGCGAGGAGGCGGTCGCCAATGTCGTGGCGGCCAGCGCCGAGGGCTATCCGTTCCCGAGCAACCTCGACCGCGCCCAGCCGGTCGACGGGATGGCCCCGCCGTCGCAGGCCGAGGTCGTGGCCGCAGCGCTGGCCGAGGGCCTGCCGACCGAGGAGCTCGTGGCCCGGCTCGCGACCCAGGCCGCGACGACCGCCACCCACTGACCCCGCACCCCCAGCCCAGATCGGAAGAGCACACGTTTGATTTTTTAATGAACCGGCGATCTCCCGAACTGGGGGACAGAGTGCA
>JAGQUI010000501.1 GCA_020438595.1 Propionibacteriaceae bacterium
CTGGGACCTGATCATCGGTGGGGTCGAGCGGGCCACCGGGTTCTCCGAGCTGATCGATCCGGTGATCCAGCGGGAGCGGCTGGTCGCGCAGTCCCTCCAGGCGGCCGCCGGTGATCCCGAGGCGATGCAGCTGGACGAGGACTTCCTGGCCGCCCTCGAGTTCGGCGCGCCGCCGATGGGCGGGATGGGCCTGGGCATGGACCGGCTGATGATGCTGCTCACCGGGCACGGCATCCGCGAGACGATCCTGTTCCCGCTGCTCAAGCCGCACGCCTGACCGCGGACCCGTCCGGCCCCGCCACCCGTGAGTGAGGCCGCCACCCGAGTTCGGGTAGCGGCCCTGGACAGCTGTGGCGAAGCGGGCGGACGGGCTACTTCCAGAGGGTGGCGATGCCGAAGGCGGCGGCCATGCCGCCCATGCCGATCACGACGTTCCAGCCACCGAGGTCGGTGATCACCGGGATGGTGATGCCCACGGACGCGGTGATGTAGTAGACGACCAGCCACAGCACGCCGAGCAGCCCGACGGTGATGAAGGTCGGCGGCACCCACTGACGGCTGCCGGGGGCGGCGACAGTGCGCTTCTGCTCGTCGCGCTTCTCCGCGAGCGCCGCGCGGTCGGACTGCTTCTTCTTCTCGGCAGCCGCCTTGCGGATCCTGGACTCGGGCACCGTCATCCTCCCTGACTGGAAACCACCACAGGATACCGGAGAACCCCTCCACCTCCGACTTGTCAGAATCTCGTGCGGTCATAGGCGCACGAGATTCTGACAAGTCGGAGGGGTGGGCGGCGTGGGGGCCGAAGGGTGCATGGGGGAGAATGTCGGCATGGCTCGGATCCTCGTGGTCGACAACTACGACTCGTTCGTCTACAACCTCGTCCAGTACCTCGGCCAGATCGGCGCCGAGGTCGAGGTGTGGCGCAACGACGACGCGCGCTTCGCCGAGCCGGGCTGGACCGACGGCTTCGACGGCATCCTGCTCTCGCCCGGCCCCGGCACGCCCGAGGACGCCGGGGTCTGCATCGACATCGTCCGCGGCCAGGCCGGCACCCTGCCGATCTTCGGCGTCTGCCTCGGCCTGCAGTCGATGTCGGTCGCGCTGGGCGGGGTGGTCAACCGTGCGCCCGAGCTGCTGCACGGCAAGACCTCGCTGGTGCACCACGACGGACGCGGGGTCTTCGCCGGCCTGCCCAACCCGATCACCGCCACCCGCTACCACTCGCTGGCGCTCGACCCGGCCACCGTCCCCGATGACCTCGAGGTCTCCGCGACCACCGACAGCGGCGTGATCATGGCCGTGCGGCACCGCACCCTGCCGATCGAGAGCGTGCAGTTCCACCCCGAGTCGGTGCTCACCGAGGGCGGCTACCAGATGCTGGCCAACTGGCTGGTGACCTGCGGGGACGCGGACGCGCCGCAGCGCGCGGAGGGCCTGACCCCGCTGATGGCGGCGCGCTGAGCGCCTAGGGCGTGGCGCTCTCGGTCGGCGTCGCGGAGGTGGGCGTCGGCGTCGGCTTCGGCACCCCGATCCAGAGCTTGATCACGGTGGTGCGCTTCACCACGGTGTAGGCGTCCGGGGACTGCTGGACCACCCGGCCGATCAGCGACTGGTCGTCGGTCGGCTCCTCCTGGATGCTGGGGTTCTTGGTGAAGCCCGCGTTCTGCAGCGTGGCGATCGCGTCGGCCTCCTCGAGACCCTTGACCAGCGGTACCTGGCTCTTGCCGGTGGCGTAGTACAACGTGATCGGTGTGTCGAGGGCGACCTTCGTGCCCTCGCCCGGATCGACGCTGAGCACCTCGTTCGCCTTGTCGTCCTTCGTCTCGCTGGAGGACGGCAGCTTCTGCACGTTGGTGAAGCTGTTCTCCTCGAGCACCTTCTCCGCGTCGTCGACGTTCAGCCCGACCACCGAGGGGATGACCCCCTTGCTCGGCCCCACGTTCACCGTGATCTCCACCTCGGTGCCGATCGGCACGACCGTGTCCTGCGCGATGCTCTGCGCGGTGACCCGGCCCAGTGAGGTGTCGTCCGGCCCGTTGACCTGGCGGACGCGGGGCTGCAGCTTCGCCGCGATCAGGGTCTGCTCGGCGTCGTCCTGCAACCGGTCGATCACAGCGGGGACCGCGACCGTCTCCACCCGGCTCGAGTTCAGCAGGAAGTAGATCCCGATGCCGGCGGCGACCAGGATCAGCGCCACGAGGAAGGCGACCAGGCCCCACCGCTTCCGCGGGGGTTCGGGCTCGAGCGCCCGTGCCGCCGGGTGGTCGGACGGGTCGAGCACCGTGGTGGCCTCGCCCGCCGCCACGGCCGCAGCCACGGGCACTGCGACGGGGACCGG
>JAGQUI010000502.1 GCA_020438595.1 Propionibacteriaceae bacterium
GCCGCCGCTGGTCGCCGTAGGGCAGGTTGCGGGAGAGCTGGTTCTCCGTGCCGGTCAGGCCGACGAAGGCCAGCAGCTCGCGGGCCCGCTGGGTGGACGCGGCCTCCTCGTGCCGGTGCCGGGGCAGCCGGAACACGGCGTCGATCGCATTGGTCTTCGTCCGGCAGTACATGCCGACCATGACGTTCTCCAGCGCGGTCATGTTGTGGAAGAGCCGGATGTTCTGGAACGTCCGGGCCATGCCGGTGCGCACCACCAGCCGCGGCCGGGGCGGCAGGGGTTCGCCGGCGAAGTAGACCGTGCCAGAGGTCGGCTTGTACAACCCGGTGAGGCAGTTGAAGAACGTGGTCTTGCCCGCGCCGTTGGGCCCGATCAGGCCGACGATCTCGCCGGTGTGCACCTGGAGGCTCACATCGTTCACCGCGCGCAGGCCGCCGAACTGCATGGTCACGTTGCGCGCGTCCAGCAGGAGCTCCCGCTCGCCGCTCGCCGCCTTCGCGGCCTGCGCGATGGTGTCGCTGCTCATAGCACGAACCCCCCTGCTTCCGGGTAGAGGTGGGCGTGGTGGGAGGTCAGTTCCTCCTCGACCTCCTCGGCCAGTTCCTCGTCGGTGTCGTGGAACTCCAACTGGCGCCGCTCGTCCGGCACGATGCCCTCGGGACGGAACCGCATCATGATCACCATCAGCAGGCCGAACAGCAGGAGCCGGTAGTCGGAGAAGAACCGCAGTTTCTCCGGTAGCAGCTTCAGGATGGTGGCGCCGATCAGGACGCCCATCACGGTGCCCATGCCGCCCAGCACCACCGCGGCCAGCAGGAACGCCGACTCCAGGAAGACGTACTGGTCCGGGGTGACGGAGACGTCGTAGTGGGCCTTCACCGAGCCGGCCACGCCGGCCAGGAAGGCGCCCCCGGCGAAGGCGAGCAGCTTCAGCGCGAAGGTGTTCACGCCCATCGCCTCTGCAGCCAGCTCGTCCTCGCGGATGGCCACCCAGCCACGCCCGATCCGGGAGTGGTTGAGGTTGGTGAACACCACGATGATCAGGGCGATCACCACCAGCATCAGCCAGTAGTAGTTCGCGAACCGGCCGATGTCGACGCCGAGGATCACGTGCGCCTTGCCGAAGTCGAACCCCAGGAAGGTCAGGTCCGGAATGCCGGGGATGCCGTTCGAGCCGTTGGTCAGGTTCGGGCCGTCGTTGCCGTCGAGGTTGTTCATGGTGATCCGGAAGATCTCCCCGAACGCAAGGGTCACGATCGCCAGGTAGTCGCCCGAGACCCGCAGCGTGGGCGCTCCGATGATCAGGCCGAGCAGGGACGCCACGGTGCCGGCGATCAGGACGGTGACGATGAACGGCGGCGACACCTTGAGCGTGGAGAACGCCGAATCCGACAGGATCGCCGCCGTGAACGCGCCCGCGCCGAGGAACGCGATGTAGCCGAGGTCGAGCAGGCCGACCAGGCCGACCACGATGTTCAGGCCGAGCGCCGTGGCGGCGAAGATCAGCACCTGTGTGGCCACCGACATGTTCGCGTCCGAGCCGTTCTGCGTGAACGGGAACGCGAAGGCGACCACGAAGGCGGACAGCACCAGCACCCGGTTGTTCGCCGCCGCAGCGATGCCCAGCCAGCCGAACACGCCGAACTGCCGCAGCACCATCACGATGCCGACGACGAACGCGGCGAACATGAGGAAGTCGTCCGCGTCGCTGAAGCCGAGGATGTAGGCCGCGCCGAACAGGATCAGGGCCATCAGCGCCACGATGCCCAGGATCTGCAGCCACTTCGGGCTCTTCACCTTGTACAGCGTCGGCTCGGGCGAGTCGGGCAGGAACAGGGTCGCCGCCACGGCGACGACACCGCCGACCAGCGCCAGCCAGCCGCCCACCTCGACGTTGACGAGACCGCCGAGGTCGATGGCGATCGCGACGAGCGCGACACCGATGACGACCAGCGACATGATCGAAGCGGTCTTCGCCGAGGTGTTCCACGCCACAGCCTTGGCGTAGCGCCCCAGCCGCGGCTTGCCCACCAGGGGGATCGCCAGCAGAAGGATGGTGAGCAGGGGAAGGATCGCGAAGAAGAACTGCAGCGGGGAGGGCGCCCCGTAGAAGCTCATGTCGTCCAGCGCGCCCGGACCGTAGGCCCACGGCAGGAAGATGGACGCGATCATCACCACGGCGCCGGTGATGCCGAGCACCCGGGCCGGGTAGCGGAAGCGGATCTTCAGCTCGTCGGGAATGACCACCCTCATGCGCGATCCACCACCTTCGCGCCGAGCAGGCCCTGCGGCCGGAAGACCAGCACCAGGATCAGCAGGACGAACGCCCAGACGTC
>JAGQUI010000503.1 GCA_020438595.1 Propionibacteriaceae bacterium
CCGACCTTCGGGTCGGTCACGCCGACGGCGGTCAGGGTGACGTTGCCGGTGTTGGTGACCAGGAAGCTGTAGGCGATCGTCGAACCCGCCGTGTTCCCGGACGGCGTGCCCGCCTGCTTGTCCAGGGTGAGCGCCGGCGCGGCGGTGATCGGGGTGTCGGTGGTGTCACTCGCGGTCGGCGGGGTCAGGCTGTCCGGCGGCGTCCCGGTCGCCGTCGCGCTGTTCGCCACGTGCCCGGCGTCGATGTCGGCCTGGCTCAGCAGGTACAGGGCCGTGCAGGTCGTGGCAGCCCCCGGCGCCAGCGTGGTCACCGGACAGGTCACCGTGCCCGCCTTCGGGTCGTTGATCCCGACCGAGGACAGCGTCACGTTGCCGGTGTTCGTGACCAGGAAGCTGTAGGAGATCGTCGAACCCACCGTGTTCCCGGTCGGTGTCCCGGCCTGCTTGTCCAGGCTGATCCCGGGCGTGCGGGTCAGGCTGGTGTCGGTCGAGTCCGTCGCGGTGGTCGTGGGTCCGGCCGGCGTGGTGCCGGACGCGGTCGCGGTGTTCGCCACGTGCCCGGCGTCCACGTCCGCCTGGGCCAGCGTGTAGGTCGCGTGGCAGGTGGTGGACTCCCCCGGCGCGAGCGTGGTCACCGGGCAGGTCACCGTGCCCACCTTCGGGTCGGAGACCGACACCGGCGAGAGGGTCACGTTGCCCGTGTTCGCCAGCACGAAGGAGTAGGCGATCGTCGAACCCGCGGTGTTGCCGGTCGGCGTGGCGGCCACCTTGTCGAGGGTGATCGCCGGGGCCGGCGCCACGGTCATGTCGGTGGAGTCGGTGCCGGTCACCGGGGCGCCGATCGGCGGCGTGCCGGACGCGGTCGCGGTGTTCGGCACGTGCCCGGCGTCCACGTCCGCCTGGGTCAGCGTGTAGGTCGCCGTGCAGGTCATGGACGCCCCGGGCGCCAGCTCGGTGGCGGGGCAGGCCGGCGCGCCCACGGTCGGGTCGGCGATGCCGACCGACCGCAGCGTGACGTTGCCGGTGTTCGCCAGGACGAACGTGTAGTCGATCGTCGAACCGGCGATGTTCCCCGACGGCGTCCCCGCCTGCTTGTCCACGGTGATCGCCGGGGTCGAGCTGATCACCGTGTGGGTGGTGTCGGTGCCGGTCACGGGGAGCCCGGTGGGCGGCGTGCCGGATGCCGTGGCGACGTTGTTCACCGCACCGGCGTCCACGTCGGCCTGGGTCAGGGTGTAGCTCGCCGTGCAGGTCATCGTGTCGGTCGGGGCGAGGCTGGTGGCCGGGCAGGTCACCGCGCCGACCTTCGGATCGTTGATGCTGACCGGGTCGAGGGTGACGTTGCCGGTGTTCGTGACCAGGAAGGTGTAGGCGATCGTCGAACCGGCGGCGTTCCCGGTCGGCGTGCCGGCCTGCTTGTCGACGCCGATGCCCGGGCCGGGGGTGATCGCTGTGTCCGTGCTGTCCGTCGCCGTGGTCACGCTGCCGCCGCCGGGCGGCACCGCCGACGCGAGGGCCGTGTTCGCCACGTGCCCGGCGTCCACGTCCGCCTGGGTCATCGTGTAGGTCGCCGAGCAGGTCGTGGTCTGTCCGGGTGCGAGGGTGGTGTCCTGGCAGAGCACGCCGACCAGCGGGTCGTCGACCTGGAGCAGGCTCAGGGTGACGTTACCGGTGTTCTGGGCGACGAAGGTGTAGGTGATGGTCGAGCCTGCGGTGTCGCCGGTGGGCGTGCCCGCCTGCTTGTCCAGGCTCAGCCCGGGTGCGGGCGTGATCGTGGTCGTGGTGGAGTCGGTCCCGGTCACGGCGGCGCCGGTCGGCGGGGCGCCGGTCGCGGTCGCGGTGTTGTTCACCTGGCCGGCGTCCACGTCGGCCTGGGTCAGCGTGTAGGTCGCGTGGCAGGTGGTGGCGGCGCCCGGGGCCAGCGTCGTGGTCGGGCAGGTCACCGCGCCGACCTTCGGATCGGAGACGCCGACCGCGTGCAGCGTCACGTTGCCGGTGTTCTGCACGATGAACGTGTAGGCGATCGTCGAACCGGCCGTGTTCCCGGACGGCGTCCCCGCCTGCTTGTCGACCACGATCGACGGCGCGGAACTGATCGGGGTCGTGGTGGTGTCGGTGGCGGAGACCGGATCACCGGTCGGCGGGGTGCCCACGGCCGTCGCGACGTTGATCACGCGGCCCGCGTCCAGGTCCGCCTGGGTCACCGTGTACGTCTTCGTGCAGGTCATCGAGGCGCCCGGGGCCAGCGTCGTCGCCGGGCAGGACACCGCACCCACCTTCGGGTCGGAGACCGACACCGAGGTCAGGGTCACGTTGCCGGTGTT
>JAGQUI010000504.1 GCA_020438595.1 Propionibacteriaceae bacterium
CGTCGTTGTCGGTGACCGCGTAGGCGCGGCCGCCGGCGATCGTGAAGCCCTCCAGCTTCTCCTGCGTCCAGCCCTTCGTCGCCTGCAGCGCGGGCAGCACGTCGATGGCCAGCTTCTTGCGCACGATCGGCAGGCTCGTCTCGGCCAGGTCGGCCACCTCGCCGTTCCAGTACGGCACGTCGAAGGTGTAGATGCGCTTCACGGTCGCCGCGGGGCCGTTCAGCTTGTCCCGCTCGATCACCGCGAAGGTGTTCTGGTCGATCGCGGTGATCTCGGACAGGCCCATCCAGTCGCCGTCGGTCGAGGTGGCCTCCAGCCGGTAGCCGTACCAGTGGAACGAGGCGTCGTCGACGTCGTAGCGGCCGATCCGGGCGATGCCCTCCTCGCCGGCCTGCTGCGTCTTCCCGATCTCGTCCCACAGCGGCCGCTGGATCACGAACCAGACGTGCTCGCCGCCCTCGTCGGTCGTGGCGGTGACACCCTCCAGGCCCCACTTGCCGACGTGGTCGCTGACCTCGCTCGGCAGGGCGACCTCCTCCTGGACCACACCGGACGCGTCGGTGCGGACGAGCAGGTTCTCTGCGCCGGTCGCGCCCTCACTGGCGATCCAGAAGCCGCCCTCGGGCCGGGCGAACAGTCCCTCGACGTCCAGCTGCACCGGGGCACCGTCCTTCGTCACCGGAATGCTGGAGGTGATCCGGGCCGGGGTGTACTTCGTGTCGACGGTGAACAGGGTGGCGTTCTCGATCACCTTGTCCGAGGCCGTGTACAGGTAGCGCGAACTGCCCGGCTTGGCGCTCAGGGCGCCGAGGGCGGACCAGCCGATCGGGGTGCCGTCGGAGTCGGTGACGGACTTGATGGTCGGCCACGCCTTCGCGCCGGACACCTTGTCGAGCCGGAACAGGCTGATCGCGGAGCGGACGCCCGCGGACGCCTCGTCGGTCTCGCTGGAGACGGCCAGCAGGCCGCGCTTGGTGATCGGCAGGATGCCCTCCGGACCGTTGGTGGTCTCCAGCAGGCCGTCCAGTTTCGGCGTCTTCCCGTTCACGGTGTAGACGGCGACGAAGTTGCTGCGCTCGGAACCGACGAAGGCGTACCGGGTGCCGCGATAGGTGGCCACGGCGAGCCCCTCCGGCTCGACGCCCTTCTTCGCGGAACGGCTCTCGTTGTGCAGCCCGTACTGGACCGCGAGCCGCTCCAGGGTGTTGCCGGAGTCCCAGACCACGTTGCCGGCGGTGTCGAAGATGGTCCAGCCGCGGGTGCCGCCCTTCCAGTCGCCCTCGTTCGCGGTGGCGAGCCGGTTGTTGCCGATCCAGGCGATGGAGTCGGGCTCGCGCGGCACGTCGGTGATGCTCCCGGTCTGGTCGATCACGCCGTCCTTCTTGGTGTCGATCCCGGTGACGGTGTTCGTGCCGCAGCTGAACGCCGAGGTGAGGGCGGCGGACGTGCCGTCGATGATCACCACGCCGTTGTTCTCCTGCAGTGTGACCGCCACCTGGTTGCGCGCGTTGATCGTCACGTACTCGGGCTCGGGATCGGTCGGCTCGGTGATGCCGGCGTCGGCCAGCATCGGCAGCGCCGTACCGTCCTCGGCCACCAGCGGCACCTTCGTCGCACTCCACGACGTGGCGGCGCCCTTCAGCCCGATCAGCTGGACGAAGCCGGCCGGCAGCTGCGGCAGGTCGCCCTCCTCCCCGCCGTCGGGGGTGGCGCTCTCGTCGCGCTCGTTCTCGATCGCGACCGCGGCGAAGCTGCCGTCGGGGCTGACCGCGATCGAGTCGGGCTGGCCGCCCAGGTCGATCGAGTGCACCCGGGTGCGGTCGCTCAGCCGCACCACGTCGAGGCGTCCGGACGGGTCGGTGTAGCTCTGCGAGGTGTTCACCACGACCAGCACGTAGCCGCCCACCACCGCGACCGAGGTGGGCTCGTCGTCGGCGTCGCCGAGCTCGGCCAGCGACAGGGTGCCGATGCCCTTCGGCTGCTTCGGGTTCGAGATGTTCACGAAGCCGATCCGCTTGCCCGGGGAGTCGGTGTAGACCAGCGTCTTGCCGTTGCGGCTCACCGCGGAGATCTCGGCGACGGTCTCGTCGGCGGGGTCAACGCCGTCGGGAACGTTCGTGTACACGCCGAACGTCGCGGTGCGCACGAAGTGGCGCGAGCCGCCGGCTTCGGCGGGTGGGGCTGCGGCGAGGCTGAGACTGGTGGTGAGTGCTGCGGCTGTGACGAGCGCGGCGATGCGGGCCATGGTTCTCCTTCGGTGCTCCGGTCACTCAGCACCGTTGCGTAGCGCGGAGAACCTGCCTCGACGCGAAGGTGAACGCAG
>JAGQUI010000505.1 GCA_020438595.1 Propionibacteriaceae bacterium
AGGGTCTCCAGCGCACCGGCCCCGCCGAGCAGGTGGCCCGTCATCGACTTGGTCGAGGGCACTACGACGCCGTCGGCCGCGTCGCCGAGGGCGGTGCGGATCGAGTGGGCCTCGGTCATGTCGCCGGCCGGGGTGGACGTGCCGTGCGCGTTCACGTGCCGGATGTCGGACGCCGAGAGCCCGGAATCCTCCAGCGCCTTCAGCATGGCCCGGGACTGGCCCTCGCCGGACGGGTCGGGCTGCACCATGTCGTAGCTGTCGGCGGTGATGCCGGCGCCCGCGATGGTGCCGTAGATCTTGGCGCCGCGCGCCCTGGCGTGCTCGAGGGTCTCGATCACCATGATCGCCGAGCCCTCGCCCATCACGAAGCCGTCGCGGTCGGCGTCCCACGGACGCGAGGCGCGCTCGGGCTCGTCGTTGCGGCGGCTCAGCGCCTGCATCTGGCCGAACGCCGCGATCGGCAGCGGGTGGATCGTGGCCTCGGTGCCGCCGACGACGGCCATGTCGGCCCGGCCCAGCCGCAGCAGGTCGAGCCCCAGCGCGATCGCCTCGTTCGAGGATGCGCACGCCGACACCGGGGTGTGCACCCCGGCCTTCGCGTGCACGGCCAGGCCCACGTTCGCCGCCGGCGCGTTGGCCATCAGCATCGGGATCGTGAACGGGCTCACCCGGCGGTAGCCCTTGTCGCGGTGCGCGTCCCAGTTGTTCAGCAGGGAGTGCAGCCCGCCGATGCCGCTGGCGACGGAGACGCTGAGGCGGTGGGGGTCGACGGACTCGTCGCCCTCCCAGTCGAAGCCGGCGTCCGTCCAGGCCTGCTGGGCCGCGATCAGCGCGAGCTGGGTCGAGCGGTCCAGGCGGCGCGCCTTGACCCGGTCGATCACCTCGGACGGGTCGACCTTCACGAAGGCGGCGATCTTCACCGGGAGCTCTTCAGCCCACTCCTCGGTGATGGCGCTGACTCCGGACGTGCCGGCCAGCATGCCGGCCCAGGTCGTGGCGACATCACCACCGAGCGGGGTGGTGGCGCCGAGGCCGGTGATCACGATCTCAGTCATGAGACTCCAACGTTGGTGGGAATGAGGTGGTGCGGGAGGCCCGCTCGTCGAGCCTGTCGAGGCCGGTGTGGGGCTTCGACAGGCTCAACCAGCGGAATCGGTGACCGGCGAGGGTCAGCTGTGCGCCTCGATGTAGGCGACGGCGTCGCCGACGGTCTTGAGGTTCTTGGACTCCTCGTCGGGGATGGTGACGCCGAACTTCTCCTCGCAGCCGACGAGGATCTCGACCATCGCGAGGCTGTCCACGTCGAGGTCGTCGACGAAGGACTTGTCCAGCTGCACGTCGTCGACCGGCACGCCGGCGACATCGTTGACGAGCTCGGCGAGCTGGGCCCGGATCTCTTCAGTGGTAGCCATTGGGTTTCTCCTTACTAGGTGGGTCTTGCTGTTCCGGACGGATCCGGGGGAATCAGGGGAGGGTGATCACCTGGCCGGCGTAGACCAGGCCCGCGCCGAAGCCGATGATCAGTGCGGTCTGGCCGCTCTTCGCCTCGCCGCTGGCGAGGAGGGCGTCCATCGCCATCGGGACGGTGGCCGCGGAGTTGTTGCCGAGCTCGCGGATCGTGCGGGCCACGACGACGTTCTCGGGCAGCTTCAGGTAGCGCAGCAGGGTGTCGGTGATCCGGTCGTTGGCCTGGTGCGGGATGAACACGTCGAGCTGGTCGGGGGTGATCCCCGCGCCGTCCAGGCACTCCTTCGTGGCCCGGGCGATGAAGCTGGTGGCCCACTTGAACACCGCACGGCCGTCCATGCCGAGCTTGGGGAACACCCCGGACTCGACGGCGGCGTGCCAGTCGGCGGTCTGCCAGATCACGTTCTCCTGGGCCCCGTCGGAGCCCCACACGACCGGGCCGATGCCGTTGGTCTCGCTGGGGCCGACGATCACGGCCCCGGCGCCGTCGCCGAACAGGAAGGCGGTGCCGCGGTCCTCCAGGTTGGTGATCTCGCTGATCACCTCGCCGGCGATCAGCAGGACGTACTTCGCCTGCCCGGCGCGGACGATCGACTCCGCCTGCGCGAGGCCGTAGCAGAAGCCGGCGCACGCCGCGGAGATGTCGTAGGCCGCGGCGTCCGGGATGCCGAGCTGGGTGGCCAGCTTGGGCGCAAGGGCCGGCGTCTGGTGGTAGTGCGAGATCGTGGAGAGGATCACGGCGCCGATCTCGGCCCGGTCGATCCCTGCCCGCTCGATCGCCTTGGTGGCCGCCTCCATCGACAGGGTCTCGATGGTCTCGCCCTCCGCGACCCAGCGGCGCTCCTTGATCCCGGTG
>JAGQUI010000506.1 GCA_020438595.1 Propionibacteriaceae bacterium
TCTACGACGTCGCCGAACTGGAGGGCAGTTACCTCGGCTGGCTCGCCCACGAGAACACGAAGGAGGCGATCAGCGTTGGCTGACATCACCATCCACGACACCCACGCCCGCCTGCAGCAGGCTCAGCTGGTCGACGTCCGCGAGGACTCGGAGGTCGCGCAGGGGCGCATCCCCGGCACGATCCACATCCCGCTCGGCCAACTGCCCGTCCGGCTGGGCGAGCTCGATCCGGCGCAGCCGGTGATCGCGATCTGCCGCAGTGGCAACCGCAGCGGCAGGGCCACCCAGTTCCTCGCCTCGGCCGGGTACGACTGTGACAACATGGCCGGCGGCATGCTGGCCTGGCAGGCGGCGGGCCTGCCCACCGTCTAGGACGACATGGGGATCACCTGGTCACTGGCCCTCACCCTGCTGCTCTCGATCCTGATCGGGGTCTCGCTGGGGCTGCTCGGCGGTGGCGGGTCGATCCTCACCGTCCCGATCCTCACCTACGTGCTGGGGATGGATCCCCTGCACGCGATCACCGCGTCGCTGTTCGTCGTGGGCGTGACCTCCCTGGTCGGCATGGCCAGGCACGCCCGCGCCGGACGGGTCGCGTGGCGCACCGGCCTCGTCTTCGGCCTGGCCGGCATGGCCGGCGCGTTCGTGGGCGGCCTGATCGGCGGCCACATCCCCGGCGTGGTGCTGATGATCCTGTTCGCGGCCATGATGATCGTGACCTCGGTGGCCATGATCCGCGGACGCAAGGACGCCCGGGCCCAGGACGGACCTCCCCCGCACCGCGGCTTCCGCACGCTCGCCGAGGGGTTCGGGGTGGGCTTCGTGACCAGCCTGGTCGGCGCCGGCGGCGGCTTCCTCGTCGTGCCGGCGCTCGCGCTGCTCGGCGGACTGCCGATGGCGGTCGCGGTCGGCACCTCACTGCTGGTGATCGCGATGCAGACCACGTCCGGGCTGGTCGCCCACCTGTTCACGGTCCAGCTGGACTGGCCGGTGGTGCTCGCGGTCACGGCCGCGGCCGTCGCGGGCTCCTTCGTGGGCTCCGCGCTGGTAGGGCGGATCCCGGAGCGCTCGCTGCGCAAGGGCTTCGGCGTGTTCGTCCTCGTGATGGGTGTGGTCGTGCTGGCCCAGGAGCTGGCCCGGCTGTGGGGCTGATCCGCCTACTTGTACGGCACCGCGGTGGTCGTGGACGTCGCCACGACCGAGGGGGCGTTGGGCGCCTTCGCGGTGAAAGTGACCGTGACGTCCTGGGTCCGCTCCGGCTTGGTCAGCAGGATCTCCGGCTCGGGGTTGAACCCGCCCGCATCGACGGCTCCCGTGCGAACCAGGCGCATGTGCCCGGGTTCGACCAACGTGTACTCCCACTTTCCGCTCGAGCCGGTGATCACCTGGTCGACCTCCAGAGCGGGGCTCCAGGTGACGTCCACCGTGAGCGATTCCGGGTACTCGACGTCGCTCCAGCTGTCGGGGAACCAGCCCAGGTTGAACCGGGCTGACAGGTCGCGCTTGCGCTGGTCCTGGTCGACGACGGCGGTGTAGAAGGTGATCCGTCCGGGAGAGTTCGTGGCTGCCGCGTCGGCGGAGCCGCTCGACCCGCTGTTGTCGGGGGAGCCGCTCGACCCGCTGTTGTCGGTGGAGCCGCTCGACCCGCCGTTGTTGACGGCACCTGATCCGGCCTGCTCGCCGGCGCCGCTCCCCCCGGCGACCGAACCCGAGCCCGCTGCGGACCCCGCACCGGAGTCGTCCCCCGGGTCGGACGACGCCTGGACGCAGCTCGCGTCGGAACCGAGGCTCTGGGCGGCACTGCAGAAGGTGCCGGAGAGGTTGCCGCCCAGCAGCGCGACCGAGGCCATCACCACCACACTGACCAGGCCGACGATGACGCCGTACTCGACCGCGGCGGCACCACGCTGGCCTCCGTCAACACTCTTGCCCTGCATCTTCACTGCACCCCTCCCCGGCCATGGCCGAGACCGTTGGCGGGAACCAGGTTCCATCCGGCTACTGGCGGATCGCCGGACCCTGCATTCCCGCTCGTTCCGACACGCACATTACCCTTACATTTCCCGATTTGTACAATGAAAACCGAGAAATGTGCCGAAAGTCATTCTCACGGGTGACCTTCACGCGGGTGACAAGCCTGTTCGTGTCATTCATACGGGTGTCACACGTCCGGGTGACAGCACCATCAGACGCATTCCGACATTTCTCGAACGAGCACCGCAGCGACAAAGTAATGCGCATCCGGCGGGCCACTCGACGGGGCGGCGAGCGACCATCGGCGCGGCCGACCCGTTGACCCGAATCCCGAACGGAGCTAGGTT
>JAGQUI010000507.1 GCA_020438595.1 Propionibacteriaceae bacterium
CCATCACCTGGGCGGAGGCGACCGGCTGGCCCTTCGCGTCCTTCACCGCGACGATGTTCGGGTGCTCGGCCACCGCGATCATCGTGGCCGTCTCCACCGGGATCCCGGAGCGGTGCGGGATGTCGTAGATCATGATCGGCACTCCCGTGGCGTCCGCGACGGTGCGGAAGTGGTCGGCGAGCGCGTCCTGCGGCGGACGGCTGTAGTACGGCGTCACGACCAGCAACCCGTGGACGCCGGCCTGTTCGGCCTGCTTCGCCAGCTCGATCGTGTGCCGGGTGTCGAACGTGCCCACGCCGGCAACGATCTTCGCCCGGTCACCCACCTCCGCCAGCACGGCCTCGAGCAGGGCCAGCTTCTCCGCGTCCGTCGTGGTCGGGGACTCCCCGGTGGTGCCGTTGACCACCAGCGAGTCGTTGCCCTGGTCGTCGACCAGGTGCGCGGCCAGGCGCTTCGCCTCGGCGAGGTTCAGTGACCCGTCCGCGGCGAACGGGGTGACCATGGCCGTCTGGACCCGACCGAAAGGCAGCGCTGTCATGGGGGTAAGCCTAGGCCGTGGCGGCCATCGGCAGCGGGCGACCGTCTCACCCCCTCGTCGAGACTCCCCGCCCCGCTCGGGGTCCGGCCCTTCCCGCGGGGGGTCTCGTCGCTAGGCTGAGCGCGTGACTGCACCGAAGAACCCCCCGCGCGCGTCCGCGGCCACGCTCGCCTTCGCCGAAGCGTTCGTCGCCGAGTCGGAAGGTGCCGAGGCGGCGCGTGCCCGCGCCGGCGACCTCGGCGTGGAGTGCATCAGCACCGGCGTCGCGGCGACGCTCACGATGCTCGCCAGAGTGGTGAACGCACGGACGGTGGCCGAGATCGGCACCGGCACGGGCGTCTCCGGACTCGCACTGCTCGCCGGCATGGCCGCCGACGGCGTGCTGACCAGCATCGACGCCGAGGCCGAGCACCAGCTCGCCGCGCGCGAGGTGCTCACCGCCCAGGGCATCCCGAGCCGCAGGGTGCGGTTGATCGCCGGCCAGGCCCTGAGCGTGCTGCCCAAGCTCACCGACGGCGCCTACGACATCGTCTACATCGACGGCGATCCGCTGGAGTACGTCGAGTACGTCGCCCAGGCCGGCGGCCTGCTCCGTCCCGGTGGCCTGCTGATCCTGCACCACGCGCTGTGGCAGGGCCTGGTCGCGGACGAGCGCAACGACGACGACGAGCCGCTGATCATCCGCGAGGCGCTCGAGGCGGTGCTCGCCGACGAGTCGCTGACCCCGGCCCTGCTGCCGATCGGCGACGGGCTGCTGGTCGCGGTCAGGAGCTGAGCCCGGCGTCGGTCGTCCGGATGGACTCCGGGCGCACCTGCATGACCAGGTAGAGCCACGCCGCCAGCGACAGCACGACCGCCCCGATGAAGGTCGCCGGCAGCCCGTACTGCTCGGCGACCACGCCGCCGGTGAGCGCGCCGAGGGGCATCAGCCCGAGACCGAGCGTCCGGCTCGCCCCGCCCACCCTGCCGAGCAGGTGGCCGGGCACGAGCCGTTGCCGCCACGACTGCGCGATCACGTTGCCGACGGTGTTGGTCACCCCGACCGCCGCCAGCGCGGCGGCGACCGCCCACGGGTCGGGCCACAGCACGGGTACGAGGAGCAGCACGATGCTGGCCAGGAGGGAGACGTTGACCGCCGGGAGTTCGCCGAGCCAGCGCTGCGTCCGTTCGGCCAGGAACGAGCCGAGCACCGCCCCGGCCGCGAAGCCGACCATCATCAGGGGGTACTGGGCCTCGGTGAGCCCGATGGCCGACTCCGGCCCGACCGCCCAGAGCACGAACACCGCGAAGTAGCCGGTGAGGGCGAAGTTCATCACACTGCCGGCGATCACCAGCGGGCGCATCACCGGGTGGTCGAAGAGGAACCTCAGGCCGGTGCGTACGTCTTCCAGCGGATGCCGGCGGCCGCCGTCCGCTTCGTCGTGGACCTTGCGGAAGTCCCCGCGCAGCCCGACCGCGAGCACCAGGGCGGCAAGGGCGGCGAGCGCCGCAGAGGTGCCGAAACCGATCCCCGCGCCGAGCACGACCAGCCCGCCGGCCAACGGCGCGCCCAGGAAGCTGTTGGTGACCTGCTGCACCGCGATCACGCGCCCGTTCGCCGCGGACAGGCGCTGCGTCGGCACCAGGTCGGGCACGATCGAGGTGGCGCCGAGGTCGGCGAACACCTCGGTGGCGCCATAGGCGAGCACGAGCACCACCAGCCAGGTCATGGTCAGTCCGCCGGTGGCTCCGAGCCAGGCTCCGACGGCCAGCACGCCGGCCCGGACGCAGAGCGCGACGACCT
>JAGQUI010000508.1 GCA_020438595.1 Propionibacteriaceae bacterium
GTCAAGCCGTTGATCGACGCGATGCTGCGGCAGGATCTGGACGCCCCGCGGAAGCAGCGTCACACCGCGCTGCGGATCCGGGAACGACTCCTGGATGAGCACCAGCTGGTGGTGGCCTACTCCACGGTCCGTGACTATGTGCGGGAAGCCCGGCCACGGATCGCCGCCGAGGCGGGCAGGCAGCTGGCCGAGGTGTTCGTCCCGCAAACCCACCCGGCCGGCGCGGAGGCCGAGGTCGACTTCGCCGATCTGTGGATCGTGTGGGCCGGGGTGAAGACCAAGGTGTTCTTGTTCACGCTGCGGCTGTCGTACTCGGGTAAGGCTGTCCACCGGGCTTACGCGACGTGTTCGCAGGAGGCGTTCCTGGACGGCCACCGCTACGCGTTCGAGCAGCTCGGCGGGATCCCGTTCGTTCACATCCGTTACGACAACCTGAAAGCTGCGGTGTCGCGGGTGTTGACCGGCCGGACCAGGGTCGAGTCGGACCGGTGGGTGCTGTTCCGCTCTCACTACGGCTTCGACGTGTTCTACTGCCGTCCCGGCGTTGAAGGGGCGCACGAGAAGGGCGGGGTCGAGGGCGAGGGTGGCCGATTCCGCCGCAACCACACCGTCCCGATGCCCACCGTCGAGTCGCTGGCCGAGCTGAACGCCTACCTCGCCAAGTGTGACGCGAAGGATGATCACCGCCGCGTCGGGCAACGCACGACGCTGGTCGGTGACGACTTCGCCGCCGAACAAGCCTTGTTGCGCCCGTTGCCGGCCGAGCCGTTCGAGACCGGGATCAGCCTGCGACCCCGGGTCGACCGGCACGCCCGCGTGACGGTGCGGCAATGCCAGTACTCGGTGCCGGTGCGTTACGCCGGCCGCCAGGTCCGGGTCCTGCTGAGGGCGACCACCGTGCAGGTGTTCGACGGGCCCCGGCTGGTCGCCGAACACGAACGGGCCACCGAACGAGGCTCGGTCACCCTCGTCCTGGACCACTACCTCGAGGTGCTGGCCTACAAGCCCGGCGCGCTGCCCGGCGCGACCGCACTGGTCCAGGCCCGCAGGGCCGGGGTGTTCACCGCCACCCACGAAAGGTACTGGGCCGCGGCGAAGGCCCGCTACGGCGACAAGACCGGCACCCAAGCCTTGGTCGAGGCCCTGCTCCTGCACCGCACCTATCCCCACCGCCAGGTCCTGGCCGGCCTCGAAGCCGCACTCGCCGTCGGCGCCCTCAGCCCCGAAGCGGTCGCCGTGGAGGTCCGACGCGCCGGCGAAACCCGGCCCCAACTCGGCCTGGTCACTGCCGAGGGCCGGATCTCCTACCCGGTCGACACCCGGCCGCTGCCCACCGTCGAGGTGTACGACACCCTGCTCACCGGAGGAAACCCCACATGACCCTGCTCACCGACCAGGCCGTCGAGGTCGCGATCGACACCGCCTGCCGCACCCTGCGCCTGCCCACCATCCGCGAACGAGCCGCCCACGCCGCCGAGGTCGCCGCGCGTGAGCAGCACACCTACCAAGGCTTCCTCGCCGAACTGCTGCTGGCCGAGTGCGATGACCGGGACGAACGCCGCCGGGCCCGCCGGGTCCACGACGCCGCCTTCCCCCGACCCAAACGCCTCGACGAGATCGACTACGCCGCGAACCCGAACCTGAACCCGGCGGTGATCAACACCCTCGCCGGCGGGGAGTGGGTCGGCAAAGGCCGGCCGCTGTGCCTGATCGGGGACTCCGGAACCGGGAAGACGCACCTGCTGATCGGGCTCGGGACCGCCGCGGCCGAAGCCGGCTACCGGGTCCGCTACATCCTCGCCTCCCGGCTGGTCAACGAACTCGCCGAAGCCGACAGCGACCACCAGCTCAACAAGATCATCAGCCGGTACGGCCGCATCGACCTGCTCTGCCTGGACCTATGCCGACACCGCAACTATGCCGAGGGGGGCTTGCCCGGGGTGTGTTTGGGGCCGTTGTGACGGTCTGTGACGGTCTTGTCTGAAACGCCCCAGGTTTGGTGCCGCATCCTTCTGAGTTGGAAGGATGTCAGTCATGCCGAAGAAGATCGATCCCGTGTTGCGTGAGCGTGCGGTGAGGCTGGTGCGTGAGCATCGGTCGGAGTATCCGTCGTTGACGGCCGCGTCAGCGGCCGTGGCCCGTCAGGTCGGTGTCGGCCATGAGTCGGTGCGGCGGTGGGTGCTGCAAGCCGATATCGACGACGGCACCCGTGACGGGGTCACCAGTGTCGAACACGCGGAGATCAAGCGGCTCAAGGCCGAGAACTCTCGTCTGCGCGAGGATGTCGCGATCCTTCGCGCGGCGACGACTTTCTTCG
>JAGQUI010000509.1 GCA_020438595.1 Propionibacteriaceae bacterium
GTCGTCATGCGCCGATCCTTGCGCGGACCGGTCGCGTCGTCCACCCGCACTCCTACGCCCACGGCGTGCGCGGACGGGCCTGCGGCTCGCCGTCGACGACGAGGTCGAGCCGCTCGGTGTAGAAGCAGACCAGGTCGCGCACGGGCGCGGCGTCGTGGAGCGGTTCGGGGTAGTACCAGGCGATGTCGGCGAGCACATCCCCGCCGACCCGCGCCGAGTAGTACGACGCCCGGCCCTTGTAGGCGCACACGGTGTGGCTCGCGCTCGGCTGCAGGAGTTCCATGGCGACGTCCTCGCGCGGCAGGTAGAAGCGCGTGGGCAGCGGGGTCTCGAACAGCAGCGTCGGGCGGGTGGTGTCGGCGAGGGTCGTGCCCTTGTGGAGCACCTGGACGTGGCGGGACGACCGCAGGCAGTCGATCCGGCCGAACGGGTCGTGCGGGTGGGCGAGCACCGGCTCGTCCTCCTCGAACCACCGGGTGAAGGCCGCCCAGTCGAGGATCACGTGCCCACGCAGGTCCGAGTCATCGGGACGGAACGCCGCGCCGGGGAGCTCCCGGTCGGGCAACCGGACACTCAGCGGCGTCCCCGGTGTCGAGTGGACGGCGAACGGCGTGTGCGGGTCCAGGACCGGCGGGGCCTCCTCGATGTGGACGGGACGCTCTGGTGTGCCCGTCGGCGGCGCCGGCACCAGTTCGCCCTGCACGTCGTGCTCCGGGACGGCGTAGGAGCCCACGACGCGCCGTGGCTCCCAGACGAGGAACACGTCCCGACTGTCCACGACCGTCCGGTCGTCGACCATCGCCCGCACCCACTTGCGCACCGGGTGGTACCGCAACTCCCCGTTCGCGCGCCACAACAGCTTCCTCATCGCAGTAGCCATGGCGCCAGTGTTCGCCGCCGCACCGGCTCGGTGCGAGAAGGCCGGTTCGCCGCCCGGCGCGCGCTCCGTAAACCTACCGACTGCGGTTGGCTACGATCAGACCGTGAGCAGTTCGGACTACCGGGAGCCGACCAACGACGAGTTGTGGGCGCCGCCCCCGCCCGCCCCGCACCCCGGTCCGACCCCGCAGGGGCTCGCACCCGTGCCCCCGCCGTCCGTGCCCGCACCGGCGCCATCGCCCACGCACTACCCGCAGGTACCGGCCGGGGAACGTCCGGACCGGACCGTCTTCGTGCTCGCGATCGTCTCGATCGCCATCGGCATCCCGCTCACCGCGATCGCCGGCGGCGTCGCGGGGCTGCCCGGCCTGATCGTCGCCTGGGTCGGGATCGTCCTGGTCAACACGGTCTACGCCCAGAGCCGACGCGGCCATTGACACACCTCACGACCCAGGGCTGGAGGCTTGCGAATGCTCACCGCACTCGGTGAGAACCTGTTCGTCGTCGACGGGCCGAGCGTGCGCGACATGGGGATGCCGTTCGACACCCGGATGGCCGTGGTGCGACTCCACGACGGCGCACTGTGGATCTCCTCCCCCGTCGCGACCTCCTGGGACCTGCTCGCCCGGATCACCGCGCTCGGCCACGTCCGCTACCTCGTCTCGCCCACGCCCCGCCACTACTGGCGCCTCGCCCGCTGGCACACCCTGTTCCCGGACGCAGAGCTCTGGTCGAGCCCGATCACGCCGATCACGCTCAAGAAGGGCGACCTGCCGCTCGCGGGAGTGCTCGGTGACCCGCTCCCCCAGGCCTGGACGCCCGACCTGGAGCACGTCGTGCTCGGCGAGCGCCTGCTGCACGAGTCGGTCTTCTACCACGCCCCGAGCCGCACCCTGCTCATCGAGGACGTGCTCCAGATCCACGACCCCCTCCCGGGACACCCGCTCAGCACGGCGCTGTTCCGGGCCGGCGGCCTGATGGCCCCCGACGGCGGCGTGTCCCGCGACATCCGGCTCACCTTCCGCGACCGGGACGCGGCCCGGCGGTCGGTCCGCACGATCCTCGCCTGGCCCTTCCAGACTGTCGTGCTCGCGCACGGGCCGATCGTCACCCGTGAGGCGAAGGCCCTCGTCGCGAAAGCATTCGACTGGCTGCTCTGACCCGTCCGGAACTCCCGGGCAGGCCCGGGACCACCCGGGCGCTACTTCACGCCCATCTTGTCGAGCGCATCACCCAGCGCCGTCTTCGCGATCTCGACCTGCTTCTGGTACTCGGCCAGGTCGCCGTTGCGCAGCGCGGTCTCGGCGGCGGTGAAGGCCGCGTCGGCCTTCTTCATGTCCGCGACCGCACCGGCCTGGTTCGTCGGCGTGTTCGTGCCCCCGGGCTCGGTCGGTTGGGTCGGTTCCGTCGGCGTCGTGGTGCCGTCCCCACCGCCC
>JAGQUI010000050.1 GCA_020438595.1 Propionibacteriaceae bacterium
ACGACACCTGCCCGCCGGCCCGCACCTGCAGGACGCGCTCCCGCTCGGCCCGGATCATGTCGGTGCGGATCCGGGCGTACAGCTCGCTGGGCGTCTCCTGGCCGTCGGACGTGCCCAGCCGTTCCCACGCCGCGAAGTTGCGCTGCTCGCTGCGCTGCCGGATCAGTTCCACGACACCGTGCGCGTCCTCGAACTCCAGCTCCGCCAGCCGCTCGTCGGCGGCCTTCGACGCTTGCTGCAGCAGGGTGGCGCGGGCGAGCGCGTCCTCCATCGGGTCGGGTGGACGGACGTGCAGCCGGCGGGCCAGCCACGGCAGCGAGAGGCCCTGGATGAACAGGGTGCCGGCCACCACCGTGAACGCGGCCAGCAGCAGCACCTCGCGGTACGGGGTTCCCGGCGGGATCACGAACGCTGCGGCGAGGGTGACCACGCCGCGCATGCCGGCCCAGCCCAGGATGAAGGTGTTGGCGGCCGGCGGCGTGCGTCCGGTCACCGGGTCGGGCCCGGGACGGACCAGCAGGTAGCGCGCCGGGAACACCCATGCCAGCCGCAGCACGATCACCGCGCCGAGTGTGGCCAGGCAGACCCCGGCCACCAGTTCCAGCGGGACGGCCGAGCGGAGCACATCGCCGACGATCCACTGCGCCTGGAGCCCGATCAGCAGGAAGACGAGGTTCTCCAGCAGGAACGCGATCGTCTTCCAGTTCGTCCGCTCGGTGATCCGCGACTTGGCGGTCTGCAGCAGTGGCGCCTTGTGCCCGAGCAGCAGCCCGGCGACCACGACCGCGAGCACCCCGGACGCGTGGATCGCCTCGGCGGCGAGGTACGCCACGAACGGGACCACGAACGAGACGGCCGTGTCGAGCACCGGGTCGTTGATGAGTGGACGGAACCACGCCACCGCCTTGAACACCGCGAAGCCCACCAGGGCGCCCCCGCCGGCGGCCAGGGCGAAGTCGCCGGCGACCTGCCAGGCGCTCACCCCGGCACCGATCGCGAGGATCGCCGTCCGCAGCGAGACCAGCGCGGTGGCGTCGTTCAGCAGCGACTCGCCCTCGAGGATCGTGACCAGCCGCCGCGGCAGCCCGATCCGGCGCGCGACGGCGGTCGCGGCCACGGCGTCCGGGGGCGCCACCACCGCGCCGATCGCGAACGCCACCGGCCAGCCGATCCCCGGCAGCAGGGCGTGCACGACCGCGCCGACCCCGAGCGTGGTGAACACCACCAGCCCGACCGACAGCAGCAGGATCGGGCGCCGGTTGGCCGCGAAGTCGACCAGGGAGGTCTGCACGGCGGTCGCGTAGAGCAGGGGCGGCAGCAGGCCGAGCAGCACGACCTCCGGTTCCAGGTGCACCTCCGGCACGCCCGGGACGAAGCTGGCGGCCACCCCGGCGGCGATCAGCAGCAGCGGCGCGGGGAAGCCGAGGCGTCCGGCCAGGGCCGTGCCGGCGAGGATGGTGACGACCAGCACGACCAGGAAGAAGGCACTCTCCACCCGGGCATTCTGCTCAGCCGCGCACGCTGCGTCCCGGGCTTCTCAGTGGGTACTTCTCGCGAGCGCACCATTCTGGACGAGCGCGGCGGCGAGGGCGTGGGCGGCGAGCAGCAGGGGTGCCAGCAGCAGGAGGCTCGCGTCGGGGCGTGTGGAGATCTGGATGCCGTCCCGGCGGAGGGTGCGGATCGCCCACAGCCAGTACGGGACCACGATCACGGGCGAGGTGACGACCCCGGTGGTGTAGCCACGCAGGACGGCGGAGGCGGCGAGGTGCCCGATGCCGTGCCAGCCGAAGGCGTTCAGGCTCCACTGGAAGAAGCGGCCACGGCCGCCGGTACGCATGCCGTCCACGGTGGCGGCGGCCACGAGCGCGCCCATCAGGCCGATGGCGACCAGGTACTGCGCGGGACCTCCCTCGATCGCCCGGACCAGGAACGCCGGTGTCCGGACGCCCTCCGGCAGCCGCCGCAGCAGCCTGCGCCCGGAGGACTGGAAGGTGAGCGCCTCCTCGGCGTCGTGGAGCGCCCAGGCGGCGAACAGCCCGACTGCCACGAGTGCGGGGGGTTTTTCGCTACTCATGGTAGCGATAATAGACTACCGAAGGTAGCGAAAGGAAGTCCCATGAGTCCGACCGGCACGGGACGGCCGCGGGACGCGTCCGTCGAGCCGAGAGTGCGGGAAGCCGTGCTGAAGCAACTCGTCGAGCACGGGTATCCGGGCCTGCGGATCGAGGACGTGGCCCGTTCATCGGGGGTGGCGAAGACCACGATCTACCGGCGCTGGCCGTCCCTGGACGCGCTCGTGCTGGACGCGATGGGCGCGGCGCTGGGCGACCGGACCGTCCAGGAGACAGAGGACCCGCTCGCCGACCTGCTCACCCTGGTGCGGGTGCTGCACCACTCGCTGGTGGAGAACCCGCTGGGCTGGTCGCTGCCCGGCATCGGGTTGTCCGTGGCGCAGGATCCGGAACTGGGCCCTGACTACCGCCGACGGT
Source organism: Propionibacteriaceae bacterium (assembly GCA_020438595.1). Next base: position 2,490 of record JAGQUI010000050.1, read on the forward strand.
TCATCACGCCGCTGCGCGAGCAGGCCCTGGCGCTGCTGGGCCGCGCCGCGGAACAGGGGTTGGTGCCGGCCGGGATCCCCGCCGGACTGCTCGTCGACGCCGTCGCGGGCAGCTTCGTGTTCCGTCGGCTCGCCGGGGAGGAGCCGCCGTCACTGGCCGAACTGGAGGCGCTCGTGACCGCCCTGACGCGCCCGGAGTCCTGAGCGGTCAGATCAGCCTGCGGGCGTGGACGCGCTCGACGGCGCCGTAGGTGAGCCGGTCGCTCGCGACGACCTGCGCCCCCTGCGCGTCGAGGTGGACGCTGGGCCGGCGGGTGAAGTGCTCCCCCGACATCCGGATGGTCACCGCTTCGAGCACGTGCTGGCCCGCCTTCACCAGCGGATTGGTGGCGACGACGTGGTCGGCGAGCAGCAGGCTGCCTCCGGGCCGGAGCACCCGGACGGCCTCGCCGATCGCCTGCGCGTCGTCCGGTACCTCGCACAGGGCGAAGGTGCACACCACCGAGTCGAAGGACTCGTCGGGGAAGGGCAGCGCCATCGCGTCCGCCTGGCCGAGCGCGATCTCGCGCCCGATCACGCTGGCCCGGCGCCGGGCGAAGTCGAGGATCTCCGGATCCAGGTCGACGCCGGTGAGCCGGACGTGGTCCGGGTAGTGCGGGAGGTTGAGCCCGGTGCCGACGGCGATCTCGAGGACGTCGCCGCTGGCGCGGCCGCAGACCCAGCTCCTGGTGTCGGCGAAGAACCGGCGCTCGAGCCGCAGCATCATCGAGTCGAATCGTGCGGCGCGCTCGGCGGAGATACGGGGGGTGGTGCCAACCATGTCGGACATTATGACCGGCGCCCCCGCCGCAGTCAGTCCCCCGTACGGACGACGGACTGACGTAGCGCGATCAGCCGAAGACGTCCGCGGTGGTGACCGTCCCGGCCTCGCGCCCGGGGGCCTCCTGGTAGGTCCAGTACAGGTTGGTGTGCGCGATCACCGCGTCCGGGGCGGGCGCACCCCAGGCGGTCAGGTCCTCGGTGGTGTGCGCGTCGGAGACCAGCACGGTGTCGTAGCCGCGGGTGAAGGCGCCGTGCAGGGTCGAGCGGATGCAGGCGTCGGTCTGGGCGCCCGCGAGGTAGAGCCGGCCCACGCCGCCGTCGGCCAGAACCTGTTCGAGGTCGGTGCCCTCGAAGGCGTCCCCGTAGAGCTTCTCCACGCGCGCGTCTACGTCGGCCACCTCGAGTTCGGGCACGATCTGCCAGGCCTCGCTGCCGTGGGTGCGGCCCTCGGCCACGTCCTGCACCCAGATCACACCCACGCCCGCGGCGCGCGCCCGTTCCACGGACGTGCGGACGTTCGCCAGCACCTGGTCGCGGTCGTGCACGTCGGCCACGACGCCGTTCTGCACGTCGATCACCACGAGGGCGGAGTTGGGTCGGCCAGTGAGGGTGGTCATGTTGTCTCCTGTCGCTCGACGCGAGCCTAACCACCACCTCCGACAGTCGGTCGGGGCAGGCGAACAAGTGCGCAACCCGTAGCCTCGTGCCCGTGACGTACCCGCCATTCCCGGGCCAGCCCGGCACGTACCCGCCGCAGTTCCCGGGTCTCTACCCCGGACACTGACCTGGTCCGCGTGCACATCCAGGGCAGCCAGCTCACCTCGAACCTGATCGTGCCGTCCCTGCTCCTCGACGGCCGCCCGGTCGCGTCCCGTTACGGCGAGAACGCCTACCAGTTGCCCGCCGGACGGCACCGGGTCGAGCTCTACGGGCAGTGGCTGCGCCGCTACGGCCAGGCGCTGCTCGACGTGGACATCGCTCCCGGTGCCGCGGTCGACGTGTTCTACGCGGCGCCGTGGCACCAGTTCACGACCGCAGCATCGGGTTCGTGAAGCAGGCCCGCAAGGGGGTCGGCGGGCTCGTGGCCACGTCGGTGCTGCTCGTGGTCGTGCTGGTGTTCCTGGTCCAGACGATCGTGTCCTGACCCGGACCGAGTGGGGACGGTTCCTCACTCGGTCCATTCCCGGGGTGGACCGAGTCAGGAACCGTCCCCCACTCGGTCCAGGGTGATGGTCAGGGCCGCCGCGGCCGCCCGGGCGCGTTCGCGGGCCTGGTCGACGTCCGCGCCCCGGGCCAGCGTGACCGCCACGCGGCGGCGTCCGGACACCGACGGCTTGCCGAACAGCCGCACCTGCGCGGTCGGGACGGCCAGGGCTGCGTCCACGCCGCCGAACCGGGGGACGCCGCTGCCCTCGGCCAGCACCGCGCAGGACGCCGCAGCGGGCTCGCTGCCGATGCGCTCGGCGCCGCCGGCGGGCAGCCCGAGCACGGCGCGGGCGTGCAGCGCGAACTCCGAGAGGTCCTGCGACACCATCGTGACCATCCCGGTGTCGTGCGGACGCGGGCTCACCTCGGAGAACAGCACGTCCTCGCCGACGATGAACAACTCCACCCCGAACAGGCCCCAGCCGCCGAGCGCCCCGGTCACCGCCGCGGCCATCTGCTGCGCCTTCGCCAGCGCCGCGGCCGGCAGTGCGGCGGGCTGCCACGACTCGCGGTAGTCGCCGTCGACCTGGACGTGCCCGACCGGGTCGAGGAACGACGTGCCGCCCGAGTGCCGGATCGTGAGCAGGGTGATCTCGGAGTCGAACTCCACGAAGCCCTCGACGATGCAGCGTCCCTCCCCGGCGCGTCCGCCCTCCTGGGCGTAGCGCCACGACTCGGCCACGCCGTCGGCGGAGCGCAGCACCGACTGCCCCTTGCCCGAGGACGACATCACCGGCTTCACCACGCACGGGAAGCCCAATTCGGCCGCCGCGGACGCGAGCTCCGCCTCCGTCTCGACGAACCGGTACGGCGAAGTGGCCAGGCCGAGTTCCTCGGCGGCGAGGCGTCGGATGCCCTCCCGGTTCATGGTCAGTTGCGTGGCCCGCGCGGTGGGCACTACCCGGACGCCGGCGGCCTCCACCTTGGCCAGCGCGTCCGTGGCGATCGCCTCCACCTCGGGCACCACCACGTGCGGCGCCTCGAGCCGGATGATCTGGCGCAGCGCCGCCGGGTCGAGCATGTCGATCGCGTACGAGCGGTGGGCCACCTGCATCGCCGGGGCGTCGGAGTAGCGGTCGACGGCGACCACCTCGGCCCCGAGCCGCTGCAGCTCGATCGCGACCTCCTTGCCGAGTTCGCCGGCGCCGAGCAGCATCACGCGGGTGGCGGACGCGGACAGCGGCGTCCCGATCTCTACGGTCATGGCGCCATCCAACCAAACAGAGAGTGATCCCACGTCCCGTGTTCGGGAGGCAGCTTCACTTCGTGGTCTCGTCGAGGAAGCCGTGCCGGGCCAGCACCGCGTCCACGAACTCCTTCAGCGCCGGCTTCGCGGCCTCGTTGGCGTACTTCACGCTCACCGAGCCCTTGCCGCCGAACGCGCCGGGAATGGCCTGCTGGGCCGCCGCGACCAGGTCGAAGTCGATCGCGTGCGCGGAGAAGTGGCCCTTCGCCGCGGTGAACATGACGTAGCCCTTCAGGTAGCTGTCGAAGAATCGGTACATCGGCACCTGCCGGAACATGATCGGCTCCAGCCGGGGCGCCCGTGCGGCCACATGGTCCCAGAACTCCTGCAGCCACAGCCGGCCGGCTTCCGGGGCCTCGTCGAGGTACTGCTGCGGTGAATCGGCCATGCCTCAGCGTAGTTCGGACAGGTCCGCCCAGCCCCCGACTCCGTCGTTGCCCATCCCCTCCAGGTCGACGACCCTGGTCGAGATGGTGGCCAGCAGCTTCTCGCCGGTGTATGCGTCGAAGACCAGCGTGAACACCGTGCCGGAGCCGTCCGCCGTCGCGCCCTCCAGCCGCGTGCAGTCCGGACAGGTGAAGTCGCCGATCAGCTGGACCAGCACCACCTGTCGCCAGGCGCCCTGCTCGGGCGGCGTCTCGCGGAGCAGCTGCTCCTGCACCGTGCCGATCGTGGTCAGGGTCTGCTCGGCCTCGACCAGCGACGTGGTCTGGATGGCGCGCACCTGCGTCCGGACCAGGCGGGTAACGTCTCGCAGGGTCGTGGTCGGCCCGGTCGGCGTCGCTGATGCGGCCGGCACGGCGGTGATCGGCTGTCCGGACAGGTTCGTCCAGACCACTCCCCCCGTGGCGAGCACGGCGACGGCCGCCGCTGCGGCGATCCCGGTGTTCCGCCGCCGTGCAGCACGGCCGAGTGCGGCGTCCAGGTCGGGCTCGGCGACGTCCGGTGCCTGCCACTGTTCGCCCCGCTCCCGCAGCAGTTCGTCAATGGTCATCGGTAGTCCTCCCCGAGCAGGGCGCGCAGGCGCTTCCGCGCGTCCGAGAGCGTGGATTTCACGGTGCCCTCCGAGCACCGCATCACCTCGGCGACCTCGTCGAGCTTCAGCCCGAGGTAGTAGTGCAGGTCGACGGCCAGGCGCTGCCGTGACGTCAGCCGGGCCAGCGCGCGTTCGAGGTCGACGGACGCGGTGGCGTCCGCTCCGGCGGGAGCCGGGCCACCGTCCTCGGGCAGCACCGTCGAGCGCGACAGCCAACGGGTCGCCTGCCGCCACGCCTTGCGGCGCTGGTCGGCGGTGATCGCCAGCAGCCAATTGCGGGCGGTGCCCCGCTCCGGGTCGAACTGGGCCCGCTTGCGCCACGCGTTCGCGAGCGCGTCGGCGAGGATGTCGTCGGCGGCGGAACCCGAACGGGACGCCAGGCGCGCCATCGCCGGCCAGTGCGGCCGCACCCATTCGGTGAACGCGTCCCGGCTGTCGAGGTTGGACTGCGCGTCGGGGTTCCGCGCCTGCACCTGTGTCACACCCTGTCTACCCCTTCACCGCCGGAAGGGTTGGGTCGAGCCTAATCGGAGCCCCGGTCGTAGGGTGTCGCACGTGGAGCAGAACGAATCCCGGCCCCGGTTCCCGCGCTCGGTGTACGGGCGCGGCAGCGAACCGGACGCGCGGTTCAGCCTCGCCAACGAGCGGACGTTCCTGGCCTGGATCGGCGCCGCGCTGGCCCTGGTCTCGGTCGGCGTCGGCCTGGAATCGCTCGCGCTCAACCTCAACCCGGGCCTGCGGCTGGCCGCCTCGATCGTGCTGGTCGCCGCGGGCATCGCCTGCCCCGTCCAGGCCTGGTTCGGCTGGGCCAGGGTCGAGTCGGCGTTGCGTGAACGCCGTCCGCTGCCGTTCAGCCCGCTGCTGGTCGTCCTCCCGGCCGCGCTCGGCCTGGCCGGTGTCCTCGTCCTGCTCGCACTGGTCGTGAAGTGACCAGCCCCGACGAGGTCTGGGATGCCGGCCTCCAGCCCGAGCGCACCGGCCTGGCCTGGCAACGGGCGGCGCTGGCCTTTCTCGGCCTCGGCCTCGCACTGCCGAAACTCGCCTGGCCCGCCCTCGGCGCCTGGGCCGTCCCGCCCGCCGCGCTCGTCGTCGCCGGAGCGATCAGCCTGTTCCTCATCGCCCACCGCCGCTACCGCGCCACCCACGACACCCTGACCAGCAGCCGCAGTCTCCGCAACGGCGGACGGCTCGTCCTCACCGCCACCGTGCTCAGCCTGCTGCTCGCCCTCGTCGCCGCCGTCCTGGTGGCCGCGGCGGCCCTGGGGCGAATCGGCTGAACCCGTGCCGAACCCGCACCCGTACCGCCAGGCCGTCCGGGGACTGCCGGCGGCGGTGGGACTCGCCGCGGCGAACGTGCTGATCGGGCGCGCCCTCGCCCGCAACGCGAGGGTGCAGGAGCGCGAGACCGACGTGATCCGTGCCCTCCAGGCCCGCGGCTCGCCCGGCCGGGACCGGCTGGCGAGGCTGGTCTCGACCGCTGCCGACGTCCCGGCGAGCATCGCCCACGGCGCGGTCGCGGTCGCAGTGCTCTGGCGGTGGACGCGTGATCCGCGCCTGGCCGTGGCACCCGCCGTGGCCCTCGTCGTGGAGACGGCGGTCTACCTCGTCGCCGGAGCGCTGGTGAACCGCGACCGTCCGGGCGTCCCCCGGCTGGACCGCGACCAGCCCACCTCGTCCTTCCCGTCCGGGCACCAGGGCGCGACCGTCGCCCTGATGGTGGTCCACCTGGCCGTGGCGCGACGCGTCGCGAACCCCTGGCTGCGTACCGCGATCACCGCGGCGTGCGTGGCCTACCCGTCGACGCTCGCCTGGGCGCGTGTCCACACGGGCCTGCACTACCCGTCCGACGTCGTCGCGGGCACCCTGAACGGTGTCGCCGCCGGCCTGATCGCCCTGGACCGAGTCGGGGACGGTTCCTTACTTGGTCCACCCCCGCCGACCTGATCGCCCCGGACCGAGTGGGGGACGGTTCCTCACTCGGTCCACCTTCAGGGACGCAGCGCGGCCAGCCCGAGCGAGAGCAGGTCGTCCAGGCGGACGTCGCCGTCCACGGTGCGCGGCTCGTGCAGGTGGCCGCTGATCTGCAGCTGGGCGAGTCCGTGCAGGAAGACCCACAGCACGGTGGCGAGCTCGCGCGGCGCCCCGGGCCCGAGCTCGCCGTCGGCCTGCGCCTGCTGGACGAGCTCGCGCAGCGCGGCCATGCCGTCGTCGGCGGCCGACTCCAGTTCGGGCGTCGACGCGGTGAGTGGGCTGCCGCCGAACACGAGCTGGTAGTGCTGTGGCTGCTCGATCACGTGGTCGAGGTAGGCGGCGCAGCCGGCGTGCAGCCGGGACGCCGGGTCGGACGGCGCCGCCGACGCGCGGCGGATCCGCTCCGCCAGCTGGCCCAGCGAGCGGGCGGCGAGGGCGGCCAACAGGTCGGACTTGTCCGTGAAGTGCCGGTAGGGCGCCGACCGGGACACCCCGGCCGCGGAGCCCACCGACCGCAGTGTGACCGCATCAGGGCCGCCCGCCTCCAGCAGCGTGCTCGCGGCCGCCACGATCGCAGTGCGGGTCGGTTCGGGGTTCCGAGGGCTCATGGACTGATCCTAGAGCTGCTGTTGACATTGTCAACAAACGACGTAAGCTGACAGTGTCAACAAACGAGAGGAACCATGATGACCACCGCAGACCTCACCGATCTGGCCCGTGACTACCTGCAGACCTGGGCCGACCCCGATCCCGCCCGCCGCCGCACCGCGATTGACGAGCTCTGGGCGCCGGACGGCCGGCTCGTGATCTCGCCGATCGGGCTCGTCGTCGAAGGAGTGGACGCGATCGACGCCCACACCACGCGTGTCCACGACGAGAACATCGACGGCCGGGGCATGTCCTTCACCTATGACCAGCACGCGGAGGCCGGCGACGCGGCCCTGCTGCGCTGGTCGATGCGCGCCCCGGACGGCACGGCCGTGGGCCGCGGCGTCGACGTCGTGTTCCGCGATGAGGACGGCCGTGTCCGCACCGTCTACATGTTCATGGGCGTCGACTGAGCCCCGTCAGCCCGAGTGGACCGAGTAAGGAACCGTCCCCGACCCGGTCCGGTCAGGAGCGCTTGAGGGCGTCCTCCCAGGCGTCCACGGGGGAGACCGGGACGATCGGGAGCGCGCGCGGAGCCTGCGCCTCGTGGGTCTCCTCCAGCCGGAACCCGCCGGACGCGGCGTGCCGCTTGTGGGCGGTCGCGACCATCAGCTTGATCCGGTTCAGCTGGTTCGTCGCGGACGCGCCCGGGTCGTAGTCCACGCTGACGACGTTCGCCTCGGGGTGGCGGCGCCGCAACTCCGCGAACATCCCCTTGCCAACCACGTGGTTCGGCAGGCACGCGAACGGCTGCGCGCAGATGATGTTCGGCGCTCCGAGCTCGATCAGCTCGACCATCTCCGCGGTGAGCAGCCAGCCCTCGCCCGCGCGGGTGCCGATCGAGATGACCCCGTCCGCCTTCTTCGCGAGGTCGGCCATCTTCGGCGGCACGTCGAACTTGCCGTTGGTCCTGGCCAGCGCGGTCACCACCGGCTGTTGGAACTTCTCGATCAGCCACAGCGCCATCCGCTTGAAGTGGTGCGAGCGCGGCCCGATGCCCATCGTCTCGAACTGGAACTGCGAGGAGTACAGCGGCATCAGGAAGAACTGCAGGATGCCGGGCAGCACCGCCTCGCAGTCCTCGCCCTCGACCACGTCGACCACGTGGTTGTTGGCGTCCGGGTGGAACTTCACCAGGATCTCGCCGACGATCCCGACCCGCGGCTTGCGCGGGACGTCCCGCAGCGGCAGCGCGTCGAACTCCTTCACGATCCGGCGGATCAGGCTCGTGTAGCCGATGCTGCGGCCCAGCGACCTCGAGTAGCCGCCGTGCTGCAGGAACTCCTGGCAGATCACGTCCCAGGTGCGGTACAGCGCCTGCGCGCTGCCCGGCTGCCGCTCGTACGGACGCACGCGCAGCAGCAGCGTCTGCAGCAGGTCGCCCAGGATCAGCGCCTGCACGGCAGGCACCAGCAGCGCCGGCGTCATCTTGAAGCCCGGGTTGCTCTCCAGGCCCTGCACGCTGATCGCCAGCACCGGCACCTGCGGGTAACCGGCGTCGGCCAGCGCCTTGCGCAGCAGGCCCACGTAGTTCGTGGCCCGGCACATGCCACCGGTCTGGGTGATCGCCACGGACGTGTGGTCGGGGTCGGCCTCGCCGGAGCGGATCTTGTTCACGAGCTGGCCGACCACCATGATCGCGGGGAAGCAGGCGTCGTTGTTGACGTACTTCAGGCCCACCTCGACGTCGTCGCCGCTCGCGTTCTCGAGCAGCTGGAAGTTCAGGCCGAGCTTGCGCAGCACCGGCATCACCAGCCGGAAGTGGATCGGCGCCATCTGCGGCG
>JAGQUI010000510.1 GCA_020438595.1 Propionibacteriaceae bacterium
CCGGCAGCCTCGGCGCCGGCTGCCGTTCACCCGCACGGCCTAGCGTCGGCTCAGAGCCCGGACGGGAGGAGCGCGGATGGCCCGGCAGGTCGTGCTGGTCGCTGCCTACGACTCGCAGCTGAAGTGGGCGATGACGATCGCCGCCGAGTTCGCCGCCCGGGGGTGGCGGTACACGGTGGTCGTGCCCACCGACGTCCGGCACTCGCTGTCGGCGGACCAGGTCGCCGCGGCCGGCGCCGTCGCCGTCGAGCGGATGCGCTGGGCGGACCTGCTGCGGCGCGCCCGCGAGGTCGACTGCGTCGTGCTGGCCATCCAGGGCACGCTCGCGGCCCGCTTCACCGACGAGTGGGAACTGCAGCGCCGGGAGTCCCCGGGCGGCCACGAGCCGGTGGTGGTCACCGGCTGGGTCGGCATCATCATCGAGAAGCTCGTCGCCGGCTACCTGGACCGCGCCGGTTCGGACGTGATCGCGGTGAACTCGGCCGACAACCTGCGCGAGTTCATCGACGCCGGACGCCGGCTCGGCATCGCCCCGGACAACCTGCTGCTCAGCGGCCTGCCCCTGCTGCCGGATCGGCCGGCACCGGTCGGGAGCGGGCCGATCCGCACGGTGGTGTTCGCCGACCAGCCGACGGTGCCGGGGTTCCGCTGGGATCGCGCCTACGCCTACCAGCGGCTGCTCGACTACGCGGCGACCCACCCCGGCCGGACCGTGCTGCTGAAGCCCCGCCACCGTCCCGGGGAGGGCACGTTCCACGTGATGCAGGACCATCCGGAGACGCTGGTCCGGCGACTGGGCACGGCCCCGCCCAACTTCGCGATCACCTACGAGCGGATCACCGACCTGCTGCCCCGCACCGACCTGCTGCTCACGGTGTCGTCGACCGCGGGCCTGGAGGCGATCGGGCAGGGGGTGCGGACGGTCTTCGTCTCCGACTTCGGCATCCACGAGAAGCACGGCAACCAGGTGCTGATGCCCTCCGGCCTGCTGGCGACGTTCGACGACGTCACGGCCGACCGGATCCCCACCGCTGATCCCGCCTGGCTGGGGGACGTGTTCGTCGGCGGCGGGGTGCCCCCGGTGGCACGGATCGTCGACCGGGTCACCGAACTCGCCGACGTCGACCCGCACGAGCGGCCCGGCCGCCGGGTGGCCGCCGGCGCCTACCTGAGCGGACGCGTGGCCGTGCGCAGCGCTCGGGCCGGGATGCCCGCGATCGCGAGGGATCCGGCCGCCTCGTCCGCGATCCCCTCGCGGGGCCGGCGGCTCGCTCCGGCGCTGCTGCCGCTGGCCCGGCGCGGCGACCACGTGCTGCGCGGGCTGCTGCCGGCGAGCTGGCACCGGGCCGCCGTGAACGGCTGGTACCGGCTCCGGGTGGGCTGAGCCGCGCTCAGCCCCAGGCGGCCGGCGGCTGGTCGATCCGGACCAGGTTGCCGGACGGGTCGCGCACCGCGCAGTCCCGCGTCCCCCACGGCTGGTCGGCGGGCTCGGAGACCACCTCGGCGCCAGCGGCGCTGATCCGGGCGAAGGCGGCGTCGAGGTCGGCGGTGTGGAAGTGGACGCCGCCCATCGCGCCCTTGGCGACCAGCGCAGCCACCGTGTCGGTGTCCTCCGGGCTGCCGTTCACGAAGTTCGTGATCACGAGCACGACCCCGGGCTGGGCCGGCGAGCCGATCGTGATCCAGCGGGCGTCGCCCTTGGCGACGTCGTTGAACACCTCAAGGCCGAGGGTGTCGTGGTAGAAGGCGAGCGCCGCGTCCGGGTCGGTGACCTGCACGAAGCAGGTGGAAAGGGTGAGGTCCATGCGCCCAACCTAGGCACTCGCGGGCGCCAGCGCTTCTCCGATCCTGCTCGACCTCCGGTGTGGCCGGTCGACCTGCCGGGCCAGGCACCCGGGCGTCCGGGCGAGCGCCTCGTGGTTGCGGGCACGGTAGGCGGTCGGGGTCTCGCCGACCACCTCGGTGAACCGGGCGCTGAACGACCCGAGCGAGGAACAGCCGACCGCCAGGCACACCTCGGTGACACTCAGCTCGCCGGCCCGCAGCAGCGCCTTCGCCCGCTCGATCCGCCGGGTCATCAGATAGGAGTACGGCGTCTCGCCGTATGCGGCCCGGAACTGCCGGGTGAAGTGCGCCGGCGACATCAGCGCCGTGCGGGCGACCTCGGCGACGTCCAGCGGACGCGCGAACTCGCGGTCCATCAGGTCACGGGCGCGACGCAGCAGCGCCAGGTTCGCGAGGTCCTCCCGGGTCACGCAGCGAGGGTACCCCCCAACGATCCCTGAGGAGCCGCACACCGAGCCTGCGAAGTG
>JAGQUI010000511.1 GCA_020438595.1 Propionibacteriaceae bacterium
GGGGTGCGGGGTACAGCCGTTCGGACACACCATCAGCGTAGAACACCTGTTCGATTATGGGCGAGATCGCGACACTCCGGCAGCTATCGACATAAGGCGTCGGCGGGCCTTTGCTGGTGGGGTCGAGTCGCTAGTCGTCGAGGTGGTCGAGGATCTGGTCGTTGATCTGGGCGGCTGCTGCTTCCACGTGGTAGTTGTCGGGCCAGGCGGTGACCAACGGGTCGAGGTCGTTGCGGAAGAGTGGGTCCTGGAGCTTCCTTGCGAGGTTGTCCCGCGCTCGTGTCGCGGTGAGTCCGTCGGGTCGGTAGGGCGCGAAGGCCGCCAGGATCGCCGGCGCCGGAAGGCGGAGCTCTTCGAGTGCGAGCCACAGGTCGAACAGGTCGCGGCCTTTGGATCGCTGGTAGAGGGCGCGGATCTTGGTTGCCATCAGTTCGGCTGGCGCGAAGGTTCGCACCGCGGCGGTGCCGCTCCACCAGGGGGAGTCGACGATGTGTGTGCGCTGAATCAGGGGTAGGGCGGGTGAGCGTTCGTGGGTGTTCACTTCGATCTTGATCCGCAGTGGGACGCCGGTGGTCGCGGTCGTCCGCCAGTAGACCTTGGGGTGTTGGCTGACGCGGGTGTTGACGGTGTAGCCGAGGTCGGCGCCGAGCCGGCTGAGCGCCTGGGTGAGGGGGCCGATGCCGGTCGCTGAGCTGCGGACGTAGTCGAGGTCCTCGCTGTAGCGGTAGGGGTGTTTGAGGTGGAGCTTGTGCAGTGCGGTGCCGCCGCGGAAGACGAGTTCGTGGCTGAGGTAGTCGTCCTGGGCGATGGCGCAGATGGCCCGCGACAGCAGCAGGTCCTGCTCGACCTGTTCGCGGGTGGGCCAGGGGTGGTCGACGCTCCACGCGGTGACCGCGTTGGCGGGGATCATGCTTCGGGCTCCAGTTCGCGGTTGATGGACAGCATCCAGCGGTTGTCTATCGGTCCACCGTCTGCGTTGTGCGGGTCGAGCCGCGAGGCTGAGGCGATGGCGCTGCGGGCAGTCCGGGCCAGCGGCGCGAGGTCGTCGCGATCGGTGAACTCGGACAGGATCCAGCCAACACGTCTGCTGGCTGCGGCCGGGAACGAAGACACGAGCTGCACCAGTTGACCGATCTCGAAGGAGTCGTGTTCGGACAGCTCGATGATGACGGTCGCGGCGTTGTCGATGCCTGCCGCGATCAGCAGGTCGTCAGCGACATCGAGCATGGTCGCAGCAACGGTGGAGACTCTTGCGGTGCCGTCACGGGTGGGGTGGTCGATGCTCGGAACGGAGGCCACATCGCGCTGGGCGAAGGAGAACCGGGTGCGACCGACGACCCGGTCGCGGATGTATCGATTGACCGCAACTTGGAGGGCCTGCGGGGCCTGATGTGCCGCCCCGTACAGGGCGGCTGCGCTGAGCCATCCGACGTAGTAGCTGATGCCGCGGTGGCGCATCATCGCATCGATGATCTCGATTCCCGGGGGTGCGCCCCAGGTCCGGTACTCCGGGGGCACGGGAACCCACAGGCCCCTGGTTGGTTGGACCCATTCGCCGCGTCGAGCCGGCGCGTTCAAACGTTGCCGGACCTGGTCCTCACTCACGCCGAGCAGGTCAGCGACCTCCGCCGACGTCAGGGAGCCACGGCCATGGGCCAGCGCCCAGTCCGCCAGTTCCGGAGCGCGCACACGGTCCTCCATCACATGATCCATGTTCACAATCGTCACAGAAACCGTTACGTTCTGCAATGTTGATCACCAAGGATGCCGTGCGAGGACCGATGGTGCGCAGGGCGATCCCCGAAGTGCGGGGGAGGCAAGTGGAAAGTTTCCGTGGCCGCGAGGCTTGCGGGGCCGTGGACAAGCGGCGTTATCCTGAGTCTTGCCCCACCCCCTCGGGCTGATCGGCCGTTCTCGGGTTCTCTTGTCCCGTCGGAGCCGGGCTTACAACTGAAGCCGCGATCGTGCTCCCCGGTCTACTTCTGATGTAGCAATCTTGCTGTTTTGTCCGGATCGACCCCTCTTCATCGGCTTAGTGGGCTAGAGAGAAGAAGGGTGCCCCTATGACCGAACCCCGCCGGCTCAGCCTGACCGGTTGCATGATCGCGCTCGCCCTGCTCGCCGGATGCACACCTGGAGCAGCCACGACCGTGATGCCCTCCACATGGGCGAGCCCCGCCGCGTCGAGCCCTTCAGCCACAGCGTCAGAGACGTCGACGCTCACCCCGACGAGCATCGGGTGCTGATGGAGTTCGCACGATCCGCGGGCCTCTGCAACGATGCGATGCTGCGCGCCCACGCGTCG
>JAGQUI010000512.1 GCA_020438595.1 Propionibacteriaceae bacterium
CCTCGGCAAGGGTGCGACGGTGGGCTCGGTGATCGCGATGCGCGACGCCGTCTCGCCGTCCGCGGTCGGGGTCGACATCGGCTGCGGCATGGGCGCCGTGCGGACGAACCTGACGCTGGACGACCTGCCCGACGACCTGCGCGCGCTGCGTCTGGCGATCGAGGCGGCCGTCCCGGTGGGGTTCAACGGCAACGACGGCCAGGCGCCGGTCGTTCGCACCGACCAGCGGCTGCGCACCCGCTTCGACGCGCTGTTCGGGCGGTTCGACGAGCTGCGCGCGGCGGGGATCGGCGAGCGTGAGGGACGTGCGGTCGCGCAGTGCGGCTCGCTGGGCGGCGGCAACCACTTCATCGAGCTGTGCGCCGCCGAGCAGGACGGCCACCTGTGGCTGACCCTGCACTCGGGGAGCCGCAACATCGGCAAGGAGCTCGCCGACCGGCACATCGCGACGGCGAAGACCCTGGGGCACAACCTGGGCCTGCCGGATCGCGACCTGGCCGTGTTCCTCGCCGGCACCGCGGAGATGGACGCCTACCTGCACGACCTGTGGTGGGCGCAGGACTACGCGATGCTGTCGCGCACGATCATGCTCGCCACCGTGCAGCGGGTCGTGGGTGACTGGTTCGACGGCCACGGGCTGGCGGTCGAGTTCGAGCCGCCGGTGCTCTGCCACCACAACTACGTCGCCAGGGAGACCTACGACGACGTGGAGCTGATCGTGACCCGCAAGGGCGCGATCCGGGCCGGTGCCGGCGACCTGGGCCTGATCCCGGGCTCGATGGGCACGGGCAGCTACGTGGTGCGCGGGCTCGGCAACGAGCAGTCGCTGAACTCGGCCTCGCACGGGGCCGGACGCCGCATGTCGCGCAACCAGGCGAAGCGGACGTTCACCACTGACGACCTGGCCCGCCAGACCGCCGGTGTCGAGTGCCGCAAGGACGCCGGGGTGGTCGACGAGATCCCCGGTGCGTACAAGCGCATCGAGGACGTGATGGCGGCCCAGGTCGACCTCGTGGAGGTCGTCGCCCGGCTGCAGACGCTGCTCTGCGTCAAGGGCTGACGCCCGAGGGAGGTGGCGGTGTGCCGGCACCTCCCGCCCGCCGGGTGCGTAAGCTCACCCACGCGCGGGAGTGCGGAACGAGGGCAGGAAGGCACTGTGGCAGGCGAGAAGGTGAAGTGGTCGATCGCGCGTGGGGAGCGTCGGGTCATCCTGGCCATGGTGGGGTTCATCGTCGTCCTGCACGTGGCGGGTTGGGGCGTCCTGATCGCCCTGGTCGGGTCCGGGCAGCTGGCCTCCGGGACCGGTCAGGTGTTCGGCGTCGGGCTCGGACTGACCGCCTACACCCTCGGCATGCGGCACGCGTTCGACGCCGACCACATCGCGGCGATCGACAACACCACCCGCAAGCAGATCGCCGAAGGGGGCAGGCCGGTCTCGGTCGGGTTCTGGTTCTCGCTCGGCCACTCCACGGTCGTGCTGGTACTCGTCGCGCTGCTCGTACTCGGCGTCCGGTCGCTGGCGAGCCAGCTGTCCGATGACTCCTCGGCGCTGCAGCAGGTGACCGGTGTCGCGGGAACGGTGGTCTCGGGGGTGTTCCTGCTGCTGATCGGGGTGGTCAACCTGGTCGTGCTGGTCGGGATCGTCGGGGTGTTCCGACGGATGCGGCGCGGGTCGTTCGACGAGGCCGAACTCGAGGAACAGCTCGACAACCGAGGGCTGGCGAACCGGCTGCTCCGCGGTGCGACCAGGGCGGTGACCAGGCCGCGCCACATGTACCCCGTCGGGCTGCTGTTCGGGCTCGGCTTCGACACCGCGACCGAGGTGGGGCTGCTCGTGATCGCCGCCGGCGCGGCCGTGAGCCTGCCCTGGTACGCCGTGCTGACGCTGCCGGTGCTGTTCGCGGCCGGCATGTGCCTGCTCGACACCCTCGACGGGCTGTTCATGCGCTACGCCTACGGATGGGCGAACTTCCGTCCGGTCCGGAAGGTGTACTACAACATCGCGATCACGGGACTCTCGGTCGCCGTCGCGCTCGTGATCGGTGGCATCGAACTGATCTCGGTGCTGGCCGACAAGCTTTCGATCCACTCCGGACCCCTCGCCGCGATCGCCGCCCTCGACCTCGGCGACGTCGGGTTCCTGATGACCGGCCTGTTCGTGGTCGCCTGGCTGGTGGCAGCCCTGATCTGGAAGTTCGGCCGGATCGAGGAGCGGTGGAGCCGGGGGTGATCCCCGTCCGGCATCCTCGATGTCCCGAGGCCTCACCTGGTCGGGGCGAGAGGACTCGAACCTCCGATCTC
>JAGQUI010000513.1 GCA_020438595.1 Propionibacteriaceae bacterium
TCCGCACGTAGATCGACGCGGACTTGCCCGCCTTGACCGTGATGCTCTCCTTGTACGAGCGGAACCAGACCGAGCCGTAGTCGTAGAGCGGGGTGGTGGTGCCCACCGAGTCGTTGGAGGACGAGTTGGTGCTGGCCGCCGCGCTCACACCGGAGACCCGGTACGGCTTGTAGGTCAGGGTCTCACTGGTCGTGTTCGTGAGGGTGATCTTCACCTTCTGGCTGTAGCCCTCGCCGAGCTTGATCGTCGACGGGGACGCGGTGACGCCGGCGCTCAGTGCGCCCGCGATGTTGACCAGGCCGGAGCCCTGCCGGAACACGGCCTCGGGGTACTTGCTCAGCGAGGATCCGCTGGCCCTGGTCTCGGTGGCCGTGGTCACCGGGACCGCCGTGTTGTACAGCTTCTGCGCCACCGTGCCCGGGAGCAGCGTGTCGTCCGCCTGCAGCAGGAGCGCCGCGGCGCCCGCCACGAACGGGCTGGCCATGGACGTGCCGGACATGTTGCCGTGCCCGCCCTGGTCCATCGGCAGGGTCGAGTAGATCTTGCCGCCCGGGGCGGTGATCGTCGGGACCAGGCTCAGGTCGGCGGCGAGGCCCGCGGAGCTGAACGTTGACAGCGCCCCGCCGTCGGGGTTCGGCACGTCCTGCTGGTAGTCCATCCAGGTCATGGTCTGGGGCCCTTCGTCGGCGATCTTCGCGGCGAGAGCGTCGCCGTCCTGACCACTGATGCCGATCGCCGGCTGGACGTAGGTGGTGCCGCCCGTGGTGAACGAGGCCAGCCCGGGCACGTTGTTGTAGATCACGACGGCGTCCGCGCCCGCGGCGACCGCGTTGGCGATCTTCTCGTTGAACGAGCAGGTGCCACGCTTGACCAGCAGCGCACCACCCGCGACCGTGGCCGGCTGCGCGCACGCGTCGGTATTGGACGCGAGGCTGAGCGTGGTCGTCGAGTTGTCCGCCGGAGCTTCGGCGGTGTACTCCACCTGGGTGTAGGCGATCTTGGTGTCGCCCACCGCGATCACCTTGGTGCGGATCGTCTCGGACTCGTACGAGGCCACGGAGATCACGCCCGAGCCGACGCCGGGGCTGCCAGCGGAGAACAGGCCGGTGTCACCGCTGTTGCCGGCGGCCGCGACCACGACCACGCCGGCCTTGGTCAGGTTGGACGCGGCGACCGCGTCCGGGTAGCTCGGCCAGGAGTCGAAGTCGCTGCCCAGGGACATGTTCACGACGTCCATCTCGTCGGTGAGGGCCAGGTCCATGGCGTCCAGGATCACTGCGGTGTCGGTGCTGCCCTCGCAGCCGAACACCTTGTAGGCGCCGAAGGTGACGTTGGTGGCGACGCCCACCGCGCCGCCGATGTCGGGATCACCGTCCGCGCCGACGATGCCGGCGACGTGGGTGCCGTGGCCCGCGCAGTCCATCGGGTCGGGGTCCGGAACCGGCGTCGTGGAGCCGTTGTCGCCGGAGGAGTCGTAGTCGTCGCCGACGAGGTCGGTGCCGTAGGCGACCCGCGTGCTCGGGAAGTCGCTCGCGCCGCCCAGATCAGGGTTGGTGTAGTCGATGCCGGTGTCGATGATGCCGACCTTGATGCCGGTGCCGTCCAGGCCGGTGTCCTCGGCGGAGACGGTGGCGATCTCGTTGGAGATCTGCGTCTTGGTCACCGTGGTCTCCGGCATCGGCACCGAGAGCACGGGGTAGATGGCCGTCACCGAGGCCGATCGGGAGAGCTGCGCGATCTGGGCGTCGGTCGCGGTCACGCTCACGCCCGTCCACAGTTTCGAGTAGCTGCTGCCCACCTTCGCCCCGACCGCTTTCGCGCTCGCCTTCGTGGCGGCGATGCCGGCCTGGTTCCTGGCCTTGCTGCCGCCCTGCACCTGCGGGGTGCCGACCGTCTCCACGAGGTAACGGCCCTCGATCACGCGGGACTGGTTCGCCGCGTCGCCCAGCTTGAGCTTGGCCGCGCCCGCGGTCGGGGCCGCGCCGGCCGGCACCGCGAGGGTGGTGGCGAACAGGGCGGTGATGGTGGCCCCGGCGGCGATGCCGAGTAGGGCCCTTCTGCGCGGGTGAGCGCTCATGCTCTCTCCTGTGATCCAGATCGCAAACGGGGGTGTCCACAGAACGCGGAGGAACGGGGGACAAGGCGCACCCTACAGAGCGCCAGTCAGGAGTCTGGTGGTTTGGGACGGCGACCACAAGGCCGCCGCGGTGAATTCCGTACAACAGGCGGTGAAATAACGGAAGGGTGTGGGTGCCGGGGGGCACCCACACCCTTCACAAGGGATTGAGGATCAGACGACGA
>JAGQUI010000514.1 GCA_020438595.1 Propionibacteriaceae bacterium
CCACCCCTCCTGGCCTTGCGTTCAGTCCAGGCCGTGGTTGGCCCGGAACACCCCGGCCGGGTCCAGCTCGGAGCGCAGCGTCCGCAGGCGCGCGAGCGCGTCGGGCTCGAACACGGCCGTGGCTCCCACGGGTTCCTCGACGAAGTTGGAGAATCGGCGTCCGCTCGACCAGGGCTGCAGGGCGGCGACGGCGCGGGCCGCGTCCGACCTCCCCCGCGCGCCGAGCTCTGGCGTGGCGGCGACCGCGACGAAGTAGCCTGTATACCCGCCTGGCAGGCGATCGAGCGCGCCCCCGCCGCTGGCCGGCCGGCCCAGCGCACCGCCGAGGTGCCGGAGCTCGGCGGCGAGCAGGGTGCTGCCCGACTCCGCCCCCGCGGCGGCGATCAGGGCATCCACCGCCGCGGCGTCCACGTCGTCCAGGATCAGATGGTCGGAGACCCCGGGCGTGGGACCTTCCGGGTCCATGTGGATGCGGCCGAGCGCGGACGCCGGTACCCGGCCGAACGTGTCCAGCTCGGGATGCAGCACCCGCAGCGGGTCGAGCAGTTCGACGGCCCGCTCGTCGGAGGCCAGCACCGCGCCGTCCACCACGACCAGCTGCCGGCCGCGGATGAACTCCGGCAGTTCCGGCAGCGGAGGCAGGCTGAGCAGCCGGAGCGAGGTCGTCACCTCCTCGGCCAGTCCGTGCGTCCAGTCGGCCCACGCCCGGCAGACCGTGGATGCGTGCGCACCGTCCCACAGCAGCATGCCCGCGTACGCGTCGGCGATCGGCAGCAGCCGCAGCTCGAGCGCGGTGACCACGCCGAAGTTGCCGCTGCCTCCGCGCAGCGCCCAGAACAGTCCCGAGTGGTGCTCGGCGTCGGCGCGAACGAGCGAGCCGTCCGCGAGCACGACCTCGGCGGCGACCATGTGGTTGCAGGTGAGGCCGGCGCTGCGCGCGTACCAGGAGAGCCCTCCGCCGAGGGTGAACCCCGCGACTCCGACGTCGGGCGAGCTGCCGTGCATGACGGCGAGGCCGTGCGCTGCGGCGGCCGCCACGACGGGCTCCCAGACGGTGCCCCCGACGACCCGTGCCACCTGGCGGACCGGGTCGACGCTCACACCGGTGAAGTCGGACAGGCGCAACAGCACCGTGTCGGCCAGCCGGCCGGAGAGGGGGCCGGCGTTGTGGCCGGTGCTCTGGGGCGCCACCTTGAGGCCGGCGCCTGCCGCCGCGCGGACGACCTCGACGACCTCCTCGGCGCTGGTGGGCACGGCGACCGCGGCGGGCCGCTGCTCGACGGCCACGTTCCATGGGGTGCGCGCCGCGTCGTAGCCGGGGTCGCCGGGCAGGAAGACGCGGCCACCGCACAGGCCCCGGAGGGTTTCGGCCGGGGCGATGGTGGATTCGATCATGGTTCTCTCCTCGATTCTGGTGAGAAGAATCCTGCGGCCGTGGCGGGGCCCGCCACGATCCCGCACGCGCGGGGAATCCGTCCTCCCGGCGCACCGGGGTGGTAGGAGTTCCCAGCTTTGTGGGATGTCCCCGGCCCACGGCGCCCGGCACACTCGTCGTGTGGGGAGGGCGCTGGCCGCGGAGCGTGTCCGCAGGGACGTCGAGGTGCTCGCGCGCGCGGGTCTCGACCTGGACACCTTCGTCGAGGAGGCGATGGCGTCGCTGCAGCGGGCCGTCCCGTTCGACGGGGTGTGCGTTGGCTCGATCGACCCGAGCACGGGACTGCTCACCGGCACCCGGAAGCTGGGCAGCCTGCGCGGGGTCAACGAGCACGACCGTGACTGGGGGCTGCTCGAGTACGGGGAACCCGAGGCCACCACGTTCTCGGAGATGCTCTCGGGCGGGGTGCTCGCGGCCGGCCTGCAGGCGGGCACGGTTGGTGACCCGGCGGAGTCCGCACGGTTGCAGGAGTTCATGATTCCCCGGTTCGGCTACGCCGATGAGTTGCGTACGGTCTGTGTCGACGACCGTGGCCAGTGGTGGGCCGGGGTGGCGATGTTCCGGCTACGAGGCGAGCCGGGCTTCGATGCCGACGAGGTCGCTTACCTCGCCTCGCTCAGTGGCAGCCTCGCCCTCGGGATGCGCGGCGGCCTGCTGACGACCCTCGCATCCACGGGGCCGGCGAACCTGCCCGGGCCGGTCGTGCTGATCATAGACGCCTCGAACCAGGTGGCCCAGGCATCCGCCGGCGCTGCCGGGCGACTGGAACACCTCACCTCGTCGAGCCCGCTGGACGGCGGGACGACCGGGCTGATCGGATCGCTGGTCGGCGCGGCCCGCCGCTACGCGAGGGGGGAGTCG